>CAZAVF010000014.1:0-34646 GCA_964488935.1 uncultured Planctomycetales bacterium
CGTCGAACTCGCCGTAGAAAATCTGTTCCCACGGTCCAAAATCCAGTTCACCTGCGGTGACGGCCACTACAACCTCTCTCCCCATCACGGTGCGTTTAAGATGGGCGTCGGCGTTGTCTTCCCCGGTCAGGTGATGGCGGTACTTTTCTCTGCCGCAAGGGGCGAGCGACTCCAGCCAGTCCATGAAATCAGAATGCAGCCCTCCCTCATCGTCGTTTATGAACACGCTGGATGTGATATGCATGGAATTGACCAGGCAAAGCCCTTCCCTGATGCCGCTTTTCGCCAGGGCCTCGCGCACGGCCGGGGTGATGTTCAACATTTCCTTTTGTCCGGAAGTGGTTACCGTCAGGTAAGAAGTATTATGTTTCACCGCCGAGTCACCTTGAAGACGTCGAAAGCGGAATCGAAATCGTAGACGTCCTTGAAATCCTCCGGGGAGTCGTCGTTCTCCTTGCCGAACATACCTTCATCTATCATGTTGAATACGATGTTCCCGAAGTCCGCCGTATCCCTGACTCCCCAGTATTCCAGGACCGTTTTCAGCATGGGGCCGTATTGCTTCAGGCCGTAGTTCTTGATCCCCCCCAGCAGCTCGCGGCCGCTTACATGCCCTTTCCTGCCCAGGCTGGTCTGGGTAAAACGCAGCGCCTCCATTACGAACTCATAGGCGTCCGCCTTGTATCTCCCGTCCCTTCCCGTTATTTTATATATGCGCCTGCGTAAATCTCCCGCCATTCGCTGACCTTTCTGCGGCGAAGCATTATTTTTCTGCCCTAATTTTAGCATACTCCGCTGTTTACGCAATAATAAACGGAGATATTATAGCCGCGGGCCGGGTTTCACCCGTCAACGGAAACCGTCTTAAGCCTCGAGGAATGCCCCGCGGTTATCCTGATCAGGCTTTTAGGAACATCCAGATAACCGCTCAAGACCTCTATCAACGCCTCGTTCGCCTTCCCTTCCCTGGCAGCGGCCCGCACCCATACGCATAAATTCCCGTCCCCCCGGTCCTCCACCTTCTCCACCCTTGCGTTCGGCTTGATCCTTATATGCAATCTCATGTTCTGCAATACGCTATATTTTTACGGCGCGGATAATACAGGCGCCGCCCGGTGTCAAACTCCGCTGGTTCATCTTACCTGCTGGGCTAAGGGATATTTTATCACAACGGGATATTCCCGGCAACGGGAACGTTCCCCTTGAAAAGGGACCCCGGATATGGTAATTTATGTTTCTTATGGAAAAGAACCTGTGGAAGTTCACCAATAAAGAAGGCGACTTCGTGTCCGGGACCGCCGACAGGATAAAGACCCTTTACCTGCCGCTTTGCAACGAGTTCCCGTTCATGTCCTCGGTGACACCGGACCTGCATGGCGACATAAAAACAGGTTTTAACTCCTTCCTGCTTGAACCGGTCTCGCGGCACTCCCTGATAGACTCTAAAACAAGCAGGAATTTCTGGATTTACCTGAACGGCCGTTCGATATGGTCGGCAGCCGGTGTTTCCCGCGGCCTGCCCTCCCCGGAACATGACAAGTATTCTCTAGAAGCAGGCATGTTCTGGCAGAAGGCGGTCCGCTGCAATGAACATATCGGGTTGAAAGCCGAGATAACCTCCTTTGTCCCCGCGGGAGGGGAACCGGTGGAGATAATGCTGGTGGACATCACCAACATATCCTCCCGCGCCGTGGACTTCATCCCTACGGCCGCCATTCCGCTTTACGCGCGGTCGGCAAACAACCTGCACGATCACCGCCACGTGACATCCCTTCTTGCGCGCGTAAAGGAATCTCCGGACGGGGTGACAGTGGTCCCTACGCTGAGTTTCAACGAGTCAGGGCACGCCGTAAATAACGTCTCTTATTTCGTTTTCGGAAGGGACGACCGCGCAAAAGGCCCGGAATATATATACGCCGCGCAGGAAGAATTCACCGGAGAGGATTCCGACCTGGAGGCCCCGGCAGCCGTATTCAGGAACATCCTGCCGGATAAGAAACGCTCCCCGCAGGGGAAAGAGCCGATGGCCGGGCTGCGTTTCCGCGCCAGGCGCCTTAAGAAGAACGAACGCTGTTCATTCATAGTGGTCATGGGGATCTCCCCTCTGGGCGCGTCCGGGCCGGAAGAACTTTTTTCCCGCTTCGATACGCGAGAGAAGATATCTCTGGCCCTGGAAGCCACAAAACGGTTCTGGAACGCAAGAAGCGAACGGGTCATGGTCGAGACCGCCGACGCAGACTTTGACCGCTGGTTCCGCTGGGTCAGCGTCCAGCCCGTGCTGAGAAAGATCTTCGGCTGCTCTTTCCTTCCGGATTTCGATTACGGCAAAGGCGGGCGGGGCTGGCGTGATCTCTGGCAGGACTGCCTCTCCCTTATCCTCCTGGATGACCCGGGGGAAGTCCGCAGCCTGCTGATAAATAATTTCGCCGGCGTGCGCGTAGACGGTTCGAACGCCACCATCATCGGACAACGCCCCGGTGAATTTCTCGCCGACAGGAACAATATCAGCCGTATCTGGATGGATCACGGCATCTGGCCGCTTATCACCACCCTGCTCTACGTGAACCAGACCGCGGACATCGGGATACTTCTGGAGGAAACCTCTTATTTCCGCGACCACCTGCTCTCGCGCAATAAAGAGAGGGACCCGGACTGGCGGGAGGAGAACGGCAGGCAGCTCACCGCAAAAGACGGGACCGTCTACAAGGGAACGCTGCTTGAGCACATCCTGGTGGAAAACCTGGTGCAATTCTTCAACGTCGGACCGCATAATCACATACGCCTCGAGAACGCCGATTGGAACGACGGACTGGACATGGCCGGGGAAAACGGGGAAAGTGTGGCCTTCAGCGCGCTTTACGCGCAGAACCTGGAGAATATCTGTTCAATCCTCGAACGGGCCGGGACCGCGAAAATAAGCGTGTTCAGGGAACTTTCCCTGCTGATAGACATGCCGGGCGGACCGGCCACCGATTATTCACTGCCCCGGGCGCGGACCGATAAGCTTAACGCCTATTTCTCCTCTGTGCGCAACGGCGTAGACGGCGTGAAGATACAGCTTGACGTAAAAGAACTTATCGCCGACCTGCGCGCGAAGGCCGCGGCTATTGCCGGACAGATACAAAAGACCGAATGGCTCGCGGAGGGATTCTTCAACGGTTACTACGACAACCTGAAGAACCGTGTGGAAGGCAGGGTGAACGGGAAAACCAGGATGACTCTCACCGGGCAGGTATTTCCGGTAATGTCCGGGATCGCCTCCCGGGAGCAGGTGAACTCTATTTTTCACAATGCCGGGAAATACCTGCGGGACAGCACGCCCGGAGGTTTCAGGTTGAACACCGACTTCGGCGAAGAACAGCTCTCTTTAGGCCGGGCGTTCTCTTTTTCATACGGCGACAAGGAGAACGGGGCCTTCTTCAATCATATGTCGGTGATGTTCGCCTACGCTCTATACTGCCGGGGATTCGCCTGCGAAGGCCGCGAAGTCTTGTCCTCCATACACCGCATGGCGCTGAATACGGCGGTAAGCAGGATATATCCGTGCCTTCCGGAGTATTTCAACGGGGAAGGACGCGGGATGTACAGCTATCTTACCGGTTCGGCGAGCTGGTTCGTTTACACTTATTTGACACAAGTCTTCGGGGTCAAAGGTGACTTCGGGGACCTTCTGATAGAGCCGAAACTTGTAAAAGAACAATTCGGCGCCGCGAAGAAAGCCTCCATATCGGCTTCTTTTGCCGGCAAGAAACTGCGGGTTGAGTTCTTGAATCCCGGGTTGAAGAATTACGGGGAATACAACATTATAAAAGCTTCGCTCAACGGCAGCGATCTGGCCTTCCCTTCCCCCTCCGCAAGCCTGCGCATAGACAGGACGCAGCTCTCTCCGCAGGATAATCTTATCGAGATACAACTGGGATAATCAGAAATACCGTAGGAAGTATTGAATATCTAGTATAGAGTCAAAAGACGAAAAAGGATGGTATTAGATGTATTTACTCTATACTCACGACTCGATACTCTTCACTCTATAAATCTGGATAGGAATCAGGCGGATACCGCCGGCGCTGCGGAAAGGGTGATCTTCAGAGAATGCATAAAATAAATAAGGAACAACCTGCCGTTTATGACCACGAACATGCCGCCTTTTATGCGGCAGAAGAATTTTTCAGTGTGTTCCCGGGTATCCTTGATCTTAAGGATATATAAATACGGGCTCGGCTTATTCTCGATCTGCTCTCCCTCCACTTCTTTGGCCATATAGACAAAATGACGGCTTACGACACTGTGAATACCTTCCTTGTCGGCAACCTCGGTGGCCGCAAGTATCTTGCGCCTTTTAAGCGGTGAAGAGATGTTCTTGAAAACGATGTCTCTCATGGCTGCGCTCCGTTGTCCCTTAAAACCCGGATCTGCAAAATTCAATACCCGGGTTAAAAAATCAGCCGGGATGCTCATAAAGGGATCATTAAGATTTTTTACCCCCGGCATCCCGGCGTCATCCCCTTGACCTCTGTGGCTGGCGGGGAAAACAATTAATAATACTTTTTTAAGACTTTTGTTTTATAGGCAATAAAAAATCTTACTCCTTTATTGTGAATAAATTATAACACGCGCCCTCTGCTTATTTCAAGATGCAAACCGATCCTGCGGGAAAACGTTTTCCCGTACCAGGATTGCACTATAACCGAATGAAAACACTATGGATTTGCGCCTGTAACGGTCTCGCCGCCCGGCATGACCGGGAAGAATATTACCTGAAATCAACTGCTAGAATATTCTTTTCTCCCGGCCTTTGAGAAATCGGACTATATTACTCCGGTGCCGGAAGACCCCCAGAAGCCCGAAAATACCCCCTGCCGCTATCCAGAATACCGGGAATCCGAAAACGGCAAGATACACCGGCAATAATATGCCCGCGGAGACGGATGCTATGGAAACTATTCTCGTAACCGCGAAGACCGCCGCCCAGGTCAGCACGACCAGCCCGAGGATCACCCCCAGCCCCTGTATGCGCAGCGCCAGCCCGACCAATACCCCCAGCGTGGTGGCGACGCCTTTGCCTCCTTTGAAACCGAGAAAGACCGGCCAGTTATGCCCGGCGACAGCGGCCATACCGCAGCCTGCACGGACCAATACCGCCGGAAGCTCCTGGTTATAATTACCGATGATAAAATCTCCGGCAGCCGTAACTGCCAGCGCTCCTTTCAGGACGTCGATCAACAAAACGGTTATGCCCGGCCCTTTACCGAGCACGCGCAGGGCGTTGGTCGCCCCCACGTTGCCTGAGCCCAGCTTACGGATATCTTCGCCCTTGAGCAGTCGTCCGGCCAGGTAAGCGGTGGGGAAAGCGCCCAGAAGGTAACTAAATATTATCCCTGCAATTGTCACTGCCATATAGGACTTTCAGACCTTTCTTGATATAAAGCAGCCCTGAAATAACGGTAAGAGCGGCTGCCGCCCACCAGATGAACGGGGATATCCTCTGAAGCTGCAGCAATACAGAGATCACTGCCGACATCTGCGCGATGGTGGTGTATTTTCCCCATTTACTGGGGATTATCTCGATGCGCTGACGCACCATATATATGACCACCGAACCAAGGACTATTATGACATCCCGGCTCAGGACTATAAGCACTACCCAGAAAGGGAACTTAAGCGCCAGTTGGACCCCGGTGGAATCGCTTAACAGGATGAAGGCGCTCATAAGAAGGAGTTTGTCGCCTATGGGATCCAGCACCAGGCCGGCCTTGGATCTCTGCCCCGACCTCCTGGCTATGTAACCGTCCACCGCGTCTGATATTCCGGCCAGGCAGAAAATCGCGAGCGCCGCCAGGCGCAGGTAACCGCGGCAGGGTGTGTGATATATCAGCGCGGCGATGAAAAACGGCACGCTGAGGATGCGGAACGTGGATATCTTGTTCGCGAAGTTCATTGTATGACTCTCAGCCTCTGTGGCGGCCAATAAATAAAGATCGCTTTACCCAGCAGGTTCTCCTGCGGCACGAAACCCCAATAACGGCTGTCCTGGGAGGAAGCGGAATTGTCCCCGAGGACGAAATACTGCCCCTGCGGCACGGTTATCTTCTCGCCCTCACCGCCGTATCCACCCCTGTTATAATAATATCTCCCTCCGAACCCGCCTTCCAGAAGGGGCTGTCCGTTGACGAATATGGTCCCGTTCTTTATCTCCACCGTGTCGCCGCCGGAAGCCACCAGCCGTTTGATGAAATCTTTCTTCGGGTCCTCGGGGTAAATGAAGACCACCACGTCCCCGGGAAGAGGTTTGCGTAAAGCCGGCAGCCTTACGGGCAGGAACGGCACCTTGGCCCCGTAAATGAATTTATTGACCAGTATCACGTCCCCTTCCATTAACGTGGTCCTCATCGAGCCTGTAGGGATACGGAAGGCCTGCACCACGAACGTCCTGATGAACATGGCGAGAACGAACGCTATCAGGATGGACTCAACCCATTCCCTTAAGACTTTCCTGCCCCCGGTTTTATTAGCGTCTTTCTTCATATCTTCAGCACCTCCCAGAAAGCCTCCTGCGGGATCTCCACTCTCCCGAACTGCTTAAGGCGTTTCTTGCCTTCTTTCTGCGCCTCCCAGAGTTTCCTCTTGCGGGAAATGTCGCCGCCGGAACACCGGCTGGTAACATGTTTGCCTACAGCCCTGACCTTCTCGGAAGCGAGTATCTGTCCGCCTATCGCGGCCTGGATCGAGACCTCGAACACCTGCCTGGGAATGACGTCCTTAAGCTTGGATACAAGGGCGCGGGCCCTGCTCATCGCCTTATCCTTGTGCATCAGGCAGGAGAAGGCGTCGCAGACCGTGCCGTTTATCAATATGTCCAGTTTCACCAGCTTGGTGGGCATATAATCCTCGAATTCATAATCGAGCGATCCGTAGCCGCGGGTGAGCGATTTCATTTTGTCGTAGAAATCCACGATTATCTCCGACAAGGGCATGTAAAAGACTACCTTCATCCTGTCTTCGCCGTGGTATTCCGTGGATTCGAAGATACCTCTGCGCGCCTTGGCGAGCTCGCAGACGGAGTCTATCGTGTCCACGGGGACGATCATCAGCAGCTTCACGAACGGCTCAAAGGCCTCTTCAACGTCCTGCGCGGAAGGCAGTTTGGCCGGCGTGTCCACCTCGACCATAGTCCCGTCCGGCAGTTTGACGCGGTATACGACGTTGGGGACGGTGAGTATCAGGTTAAGATTATATTCCCTCTCCAGCCGCTCCTGCACTATCTCCATATGGAGAAGCCCCAGGAAACCGCAGCGGAAACCGGTCCCGAAAGACTGCGAATTCTCCGGCTCGAACATGAATGAGGCGTCGGTAAGCTTAAGCTTGTCCATGGCGTCCCTCAAATACGTGTAGTCTCCCGGGTTAACCGGGTATATACCGCAGAAAACCAGCGACTTGGGCACCCGGTACCCGGGCAGAACCGAGGAACACGGATTCTTCACGTCGGTGATGGTGTCGCCTATGACTATCTCCCTGGGGTCCCTGATATTGCAGATGAAATATCCGACTTCTCCGCAGGAAAGCCCGTCGGCGGGACAATATTTCAGGTTCTTGAAAACGCCCATCTCCTCTATCTTGTAGACCTTGCCGGAATGCATCAGTTTCAGCTGCGCGCGGGAATCCAGTGAACCGTCGAATATCCTGGCGAACATCACCACCCCCCGGTAGGGATCGAACCTGCTGTCGAAGATCAGGGCCTTGGCGGGATTCCCGGGCTCTCCCCCGGGAGGCGGAACAAGCTCGATCACCTTCTCCAGGAGATCGGTCACACCCCTGCCCTCCTTGGCGGAGCAGAGCACTATCTCCTCCTCGCCGAAACCGAAGACGCTGTTTATCTGCCTGATAACACGCGGCACGTCCGAAGAGGCAAGATCGATCTTGTTGATCACCGGGATGATCTTCAATTTGTTCTCTTTAGCCAGATAATAGTTGGCCACCGTCTGCGCTTCCACCCCCTGCCCGGCGTCTATAAGCAGGACCGCGCCTTCGCAGGCCGCCAGGGATTTGGAGACCTCGTAGCTGAAATCCACGTGACCGGGGGTGTCGATCAGGTTGAAGGTGTATTCCCTGCCGTCCCTGGCGCGGTAGGACAGCCTGACCATGGAGGCCTTGATGGTGATGCCGCGTTCGCGTTCCAGCTCCATGTCGTCCAGGAGCTGGTCCCTTCTGTTGCGCGTGTCCACCGCCCCGGTCAACTCCAGTATCCTGTCGGCCAGGGTTGATTTACCGTGGTCTATGTGCGCTATTATGGAGAAATTACGTATCAGGCTTTTATCCATGAGATTCCCGTTCTTCGACCTTGGAGGACATCATCGCCACGACTTCTTCTATCCCGATGCCCGTGGTGTCTATGTACACCGCGTCCCCGGCCCGGCGCAGCGGCGCGAATTCGCGCGTCGAATCTATGTTGTCCCTGTTCCGCAGGTCGCGGGCGACGTCTTCCATTTTCAGGCCGGGATTCGAATCTTTCAATTCCAGGTAACGCCTTTTGACCCTTTCGTCGAAATCGGCGTCGATATAGAATTTAACGTCGGCGTCGGGGAAAACATGAGTGCCGATATCCCTGCCGTCAAGAATACTGTCTTTGCGGCGGCCGAGTTCTCTTTGTATTTCAACCAGTATCTGCCTGACCTCTTTAACTTTCGCAAGATCGGAAACCACCCCGGTGATACGCGGCTGCCTGATCTCCGCGGAAACGTCCCTGCCGTCCAGGAGCACCATCAACGAAGAATCCGCGCCGTATTTGAGGTCCACCGCCGTGCCGGAGGCCATCTCGGCCAGAGAAACGGTATCGGAAAAATCAACTCCCTGCTCCAGGGCTTTCAAGGTAAGCGCGCGGTACATCGCCCCGGTGTCGAGATAAGTGAACCCCAGTTTCTTTGCCAGCCTTCTGGCCACCGTGCTCTTGCCGGCTCCCGCCGGTCCGTCGACAGCGATTATCATCGGTTCACTCCCGTTCAAGCAGGCGCCGCCGGTAAGACGCCCGCGAAAGAAATCGTTCCAGGGCCGCGGCATCCCCCCGGGAGATTAACGAACGTAGTTCCCTGAGCCTATTCTCGAACACACCCAGGGCCTGCGCGACGTTGCGTCTGTTGCTCAATATTATATCGGCCCAAAGCCGGCTGTCCGAGGACGCGATGCGGGTGGTATCCTTAAGTCCGCCCGCGGCAAGCCGGAAAAATGCCTCCGGGACGGAATTTATGAGGGAAAACGCTGCGGTATGCGGCAAATGGCTCACGTAAGCCAGGGCCTTGTCGTGCTCGGCAGGAGACATGCGGACCACGCGGGAACCGATACTGCGCCATAATCCCGCCGCCGCTGAAGCGGCGCGGCCGCTGCCGGTTATCACGCAAAGCGCGTCCCTGAAAAGCTCCGGATCGGCGTTCTCCGGCCCCTTCTTCTCCGAACCGGCCAGGGGATGACATCCGGCATATCCCGGGAAATAACGGGAAAGTATCTTTCCCACCTCGACTTTAGTGCTGCAGACATCGATAACCAGGCAGTCGCTGCCGGCCAGGGAGGCCGCCTTGGCCGCCAGTTCTTTCACCGCACCGGGCGGCACCGCGAAGACCAACAGGTCCGCCCCCGCTGCGGCGGACAGCGAGATGGACGCGTCGTCTATGATGCCTTTCCTCAAAGCGGCACTGACCGTGGAACGCCGTCTGCTTATACCGGTTACCGTGCGGGCAAGTTTCTTCCGTTTCAGGGCGGCGGCCAGCGAGCCGCCGATCAGCCCCACCCCTATCACCGCCGCTTTCCTGAACCGGGACATTATAGTTCTCTCCCCAGGAGAGCCGCCATCTTTCTCAAATCATCCATCAAAGCGGAGAAATTCGACGGGATCAGCGACTGCGCCCCGTCGGAAAGCGCGTCCTCCGGGTGACTGTGCACCTCTATGATCAGCCCGTCGGCCCCGGCGGCTGCCGCGGCCTTCGACAACGCGGGGACCAGGCCCCATTTACCGGCCGCATGACTGGGATCTACCATCACCGGCAGGTGCGACAATTGTTTGGCTACCGGGACGGCGCTTATGTCGAGAGTGCTGCGCGTGGAATCCTCGAACGTCCTTATCCCGCGTTCGCAAAGTATCACGTTCAGGTTCCCGCCGGAGGCTATGTATTCTGCCGACATCAGCAGGTCCTTGACGGTGGAGGCCATGCCGCGTTTGAGCATCACCGGTTTCCTGGTCAAGCCTACCTCTTTGAGCAGATTGAAATTCTGCATGTTGCGCGCGCCTATCTGCAGGATATCCACGTATTCTGCGACCAGTCCCACGTCGCGGGGATCCATCACCTCGCTGACGGTCACCATTCCCAGCTCGTCGCCGGCCTTCTTGAGATACTTCAATCCCTCCTCGCCAAGCCCCTGGAAACTGTATGGGGACGTTCTCGGCTTGAAGGCACCGCCCCTCAGGACGCTTGCCCCGGCTTTCTTCACTGCCACCGCGACTTCATGAAGGGTCTCGTAATTCTCTATGGCGCAGGGACCGGCCATGACCACCATCTTTCTCCCGCCTATCTGCACGCCCCTGCCGACGTCCACTACCGAGCCGCCGGGGCGGATCTCCCGCGACACGAGTTTATACGGCGCCAGGACCGGCATCACCTTCTCGACGCCGGGGAACACCTCCAGAGGGGTGACCCTCAGGACGTCTTCCGGGCCGATGACGCCGACGATCGTTCTCTCCGTCCCTTTTGATACGTGCGGGGTCAATCCCAGTTTTCCGACTTTCTCCAGTAAATGGCCGATCTGCTCTTCCGTGGCGTCCGGTTTGAATACTATGATCATCTGCTGCCTCCGTAGGTTATTCTTTTATCCCGCGGTTTCTTAAGCCGCCCTGGACAAGACCTTTTTCAGCGCTGTGATGAACCTCTCGTTCTCTCTCCTGCTCCCGATAGTCACCCTGACGAAATTCTTCAGGCCGTACTGCTTCATGTCCCTGACGATGACCCCGCATTTGAGCAGTTCCCTGAAAACGCCCACGCCGTCCCTGCCGGTATCGACCAGAAGGAAATTGGCTACGGACTGGACGCAGGCAATGCCCATGCCGCGCAATGCCGTATACAGATATTCCTTGCCGCGCAGCGTTTCGGCCCGCGTCTTCTCCAGGAACCTGCGGTCATCAAGGGCCGCGCAGGCGGCCGCCTGGGCGAGGGAGTTTATGTTGAACGGCTGGCGCACTCTCTCCATGAAAGAGATCAATTCCGGCCTGCCCACGGCATATCCCAGCCTGATCCCGGCGAGCCCGTACGCTTTCGAGAAAGTCTTGAGCACAAGCACATTGGCCTTTTTTATGTAATTGATCCCGAAGGGAAAATCATCCGTGTCCACGAAACTGTCGTACGCCTCGTCGAGGACCACGATCACGTTGTCCGGCAGCCCGGAGAGGAACTCCTCCAGTTCGCAGCGCGTCACGTAGGTGCCGGTGGGATTGTTAGGATTGGCGATAAAAACGACCTTGGTCTTCCTGTCTATTTTCTTGCGCAGCGCTTCCAGGTCGTATTTGAAATAACGCAGCGGGACCTTAACCACTTTCCTGGCGTTGACGGAGGAGACTATTTCGTATTCCAGGAAGGTAAGGTCCGCGGTAACTATATTCTCGTCGTTTTCCACGAACGTCCGTATCACCATGTCTATGAGTTCGTCGGAGCCGTTGCCGAGCACGAAGTTGTCCGCGCCTAGACGCAATGTTTTTGCCAGCTTCTTTTTTAGATAGAACCCCTGGCTGTCCGGGTAACGGTTAAGCCTGGGCAGCGCTCTTTTTATCGCCTCCACCGCCTTAGGCGAAGGCCCCAGCGCATTCTCGTTGGAAGCGAGCTTGATCACTTCCTTCAGCCCCAGTTCTCTCCTGGTCTCCTCTATCGGCTTGCCGGCCACGTATGGGGTGACCGCCATTATGTTTTTTCTTACCAGTTTCTCCATCTTCTCTCCTCGGCGGCAAGCCGCCGCTGTAAGGTGCGACCGGGTTAAAACCCCGGGACTTCCGGGCGGGGGCGGAACTAAACCGGATAAGACCCCAGCACCTTCATGAACTTGCATTTATTCTCCAGCGCGTGCAGCGCCCTGGAGACGTTCTTGTCCTCTTTATGACCGCAGAGGTCTACGAAGAAATAGTAATCCCACGCCTTCTTCTTGGAAGGCCTGGATTCGATCCTTGTCAGGTTTACCCCGTATCTCCTGAAAGGCAGAAGCATGGCGTACAACGCGCCGACCCTGTCTTTTATCGAGAACATAATGGACGTCCTGTCCTTGCCGGTGGGGGCCGTTTCGGTCTTGCCTATCACCAGGAACCGGGTTATATTGTGCGGCGAGTCCTCTATGGAAACGGCGACCGCCTTCAAACCGTACACCTTGGCCGCCAGCATAGAAGAAATGGAAGCGCTGTATTTCTCCCCGGATGCGATCTCCGCGGCGCGGGTGGTGCTCGAGACCTCCACCCTTTCCACCGACGGTAGGTTCTGCTGCAGCCAGATACGGCACTGACCGAATACCTGCGGGATGGAATATATCTTCCTGATCCTGTCCTTTGGACAATTGGCGAGCAGATTATGTGAAATATCCAGCATGAGCTGGCTGCATATTTTCAGATCGGAATCTATGAACATGTCCATAGTGTGGCTGACCGCCCCTTCTATGGAATTCTCTATGGGAACGACCCCGTAACCGGCGGCGTCGCGCTGCACCTGGATAAAAACGTCGGTAATACTCTGGCAGCTTAAATATGCCACCTGTGAGCCGAAACGTTTCATGGCCGCCAGATTGCTGAAGCTCGCTTCCGGGCCTAAATAGGCGATTTTAAGCGGTTCCCCCAGAGAAAGATTGTAGGACATTATCTCGCTGTAGACCGCTTCCAGGGCCTTGTTGCTCAACGGCCCCTTGTTGACGGACGCTATCCTGCGCAGGACCTCGCTCTCCCTGTCGGGGGAATACAGGCTTTTCCCGTTGCTGCGTTTCAGGCGGGATATCCTGCTGCTGACGCCGGCCCGCCTGTTAAGCAGTTCTATCAGTTTTCTGTCAAGACCGTCAATCTGCGACCGCAGGCTGCTCAGGCTCATTGCCGTCCTCCTTATTCTCCTGCTCCTCTGCCGACTGCTGCATAACGGCAAGAGCGGCTGCTCCGACTTCAATGCTGTCCAGCTTGGGCATTTCCTCTATGGAATTCAGACCGAAATATTCCAGGAATTGCCTGGTGGTGCCGAAAACGAACGGCCGGCCCGGAGCGTCTTTCTTCCCGGTTATCCGGATCATGTTCCTCTCCTGCAGACTCTTCATTACCCCGTCGATATTGACGCTGCGCAGAGACTGTATCTCCTGCCTGGTGACCGGCTGTTTGTAGGCGATTATGGCCAGGGTCTCCATCGCCGGACGGGAAAGTTTGTCGCTTCTTCTCTGACGGTACAGCCTGCGCACGAAACCGGAAAGTTCCGGTGCCGTGGTCATCCTGTACCCGCCGGCGACTTCATCCACGCGCACCCCCCTGCCGCCCGCCTCATATTCCTGTTTGAGACGGCCTACCGCCTCTTTCAACATCGCCGTGTCGGAGCCGGGTACAAGCGAACGCATCTGTTCCACGCTTACCGGCTGTTCCGCGGCGAACAATAAAGCTTCCACTACTGCTGCAATATTATCCGGCATAATCGCTTGTCTCCCGGCCGCGGCTGGGACTCCTTCCCGGCAATGCCCGACATTCGGGAAGCCCGGCCCCCGGCTGTGTATGATATGTCACGGTTTAAACGATTTAGTCTGTTTATAAACTTCGTTCAACAGCTCCTCGGTGCTGCCGGGGCTGGGCAGTCTTTCCAAAGCCTTTCTTATCATCGCGGCGGCCTCCGCTTTTTTGTATTCCAGTCTGCAGAGTATCTCCGCCGCCTCTTCTTCTATGTCCGCCCCGGCGGGAGCCGGAGCGACGGCGGTCCCCCCGCCGTCTTGCTGCATCAGGCAGAACTTCCCGACTTTATTCTGCAGTTTGGCCACGATCTCCTTGGCGCGCTGCTGGCCGATCCCCGGCAGGGTCTTGAGAAAATTCACGTCGCCGGCGTCTATCGCCCTGGCTATGGAAGGTATTGGCTGGTTAAGCGCCCGCAAAGCGGCGCGGGGCCCGATGCCGGAGACCGTAATAAAAACCTGAAAGAATTCCTTCTCTATCTCGTTAAGGAACCCGAACAGGACCGGGGTGCTGCGCGACGGTTCCACCTGGTGAAAATGATAAGTGACAAGGTTAAGCTCGGAACCGTCCGGAGCGCCGCACTGGAGCCTGGACATAACTGACGCAGGGACAAAGATCTCGTATAACAGGCCGTGAGATTCTATGACAAGGGAATTGACGCTTTTCTGGACGATCTTTCCGGAGATACCTACTATCATAGCCTAGACTTACCGATAAAATAATGGCCGACGGCCAGGGCCAGGGCGTCGGTGATGTCCATATAGGCGGGTGTTTGCTTCATCCCCAGCATATCCATCACCATTCTCTGCACCTGCCGTTTGGAAGCGAGTCCCTTGCCGACTATGGCTTTTTTTATCCTGGTCGCGGCGTATTCCGCCACGCTGATGCCGGCGTTCGAACAGGCCAGGCATATGACGCCGCGCGCGTGTCCGAGTACGCAGGAAGTGGCGGGATGGGCATAATGAGAATAAATCTTCTCCAGTACCGCCGTTTCCGGACGGAATTCTTCCAATATCGACCCCGTCGCGGAGTATATCTTCCCGAGCCTGGCCGGCAAGGCGTCCTTGTCCCTGGTCTCAATAACCCCGGCTTCCAGAAGACGAAAAGACGCCCCGGAGGCTTCTATCAAGCCGTATCCGGTGATCCCTAGAGCGGGATCGATACCAAGTATTCTCATAGAACCGTGCTGGATAGGGAATTAATTCTCACTCTCGGCGATCTTGGCCATCAGGTCGTCCGGGATGTCGAAATTGGCGTAGACATTCTGCACGTCGTCATGATCCTCCAGCGATTCTATCAACGATAACAGTTGTCTGGCATCGCTCTCGTTGACCTTGACGGTGGACGACGGGATCATGGTAAGATCGGCCGATTGCATCTGGATATTCTTGGCCTGCAGGGCCTGTTTAACGTTCTCCATGTCCTGCGGGGAGGTGGTGATCTCGTAATTGGAGTCGTCATCGGATTTGAAATCTTCCGCCCCGGCCTCCAGCGCTATATTCATCAGGTCCTCTTCGTTGGCCTGGCTCTTCTCTACAAGAATATAACCTTTCTTGGCGAATATCCAGCTTACGGAACCGGCTCCGGCCATATTGGCGTTCTTCTTGGACATTATATTGCGGACCTCTGCGGTGGTCCTGTTCTTGTTGTCTGTAAGGGCCTCCACCATCATGGCCACTCCCCCGGGACCGTATCCCTCATACATAACATTCTCGTATGAGACGCCGGGCAGCTCCCCGGTCCCTCTTTTAATGGCCATTTTGACGTTATCACTGGGCATATTGGCTTCTTTGGCCTTCATCATTACCGCGCGCAATTTAAAGTTCGTCTCAGGGTTCCCGCCGCCTTCCCTGGCCGCGACCGTCAACTCTTTTATTATCTTTGTATAGACCTTCCCTTTTTTGGCGTCCAGGGCGGCTTTCTTATGTTTGATACCTGCCCATTTTGAATGTCCCGACATTTTGCTGCCTCCTTCGCACAAGCGGACACTTGCCAGATCCTTATAACGGCAAGGTGTTAATATTGCTCCGGCTCCGCGGGCTGATCCTTCGACAAGCTTCAGTAGTGAGCCTGTCGAACTGCTCCGGACAGACGCCCGCGGTTTCCCAAAGCGGAAACGCGAGTATGCTCTTACCGAGCAATTATGATCCCGCACCTGCGGGATACTTCCTTTTTATATCATTGGCCCTTGAACAAAAAAACCGGGATAGATAGAATAAGCCGGGTTCTGTCTGGCGAAGGTCTTATCCCGCGCCAAGCGGCGATTCCTCTGAACCTGCGACGTTGCCGTCGCAATCGAGCAGCCTACCCGAGACTGATAGCGGGACGGGTAATCCCTCATCTCCTATTTGGCCTTGCTCCACGTAGAGATTGCGGCGTTTCACCTTCCCGGATCGCTCCGGGAAGCTCGTCTCTGTAGCTCTCCCGCCGATTAAGGCGGGTCCCCTTGCGGGGATTCCTCCGGTCAAGGACCGGGGTGGGCGTTACCCACTACGTTACCCACGGGAGCCCGGACTTTCCTCCCGCCGGAGGTAACCGGCGGGCAGCCGCTTTCTATCTATCCCGCATTCATAGCCTGTTGGACCGCCTGGTTCGCCAGCTTATCCGCGCCCTTATTCTTTTCACGCGGGATGTGGTTAACGGAGACCTCTTTAAAAGCGGGGAACAGGCCTTTTGCCTGCAGGTAAAGCGCCATGATCTCCGCGTTCCTTACCTTATAAAGACCGTTGATCTGCCGGCAAACCAGTTCGCTGTCGGTATTTATCACCACTTTTTCCGCCTTGAGAAGCACGGCTTCCTGCAAGGCATGGATCAAAGCGGTATACTCCGCGTGATTATTGGTGGCGCGCCCCAGGTATACCGAGATGTTGCGGATAACCTGCCCGGAGCTGAGTATTATTACGCCGATACCGGCAGGACCGGGATTGCCCTTGGAAGCCCCGTCGATGTATATCTCAAGTTCCCGAGCTGCGGTCATCGAGATAAAGTATCCTATTGCACATTTCACAGGTTACCAGCGTATCATACATGCTGATCATGTTTATCACCTGCGGGGGCACGAACATGTGGCATCCGCCGCAGGAAGTCCCCTGAACGGGGACAAGAGCCAGTCCGCCCCGTATCTTCAATATCCTGTCGTACTGCGCCAGCACTTCCGGTTTTATAAGGGGCGTTGCCTGCTTTCTCTGCGTCTCCAGACAGACAAGCTTGTCCTCGATTTCCTTTATTTCGGACTGGACGGCCTTCTTCTGACCGGCGAAAACCTTCTCTTCTTCCGCCAGGCGCGCCTTTTCTTTTTCTACTTCCCCTCTTGAGATCTCGGTGCGCTCCATGATCTCGAGGATCTTGTCTTCTATGACCGACTTGTCGGCCTTGGCATCCTCGATCTGCTGCTGCATCGTATGGTATTCTTTGTTCGTCTTAAGCTGATAAAGCTGCCCCTGGAGCTTTAAAATGCTTTCTTCTTTGGCGGCCAGCTCACCTTCCTGGTCCTTCTTCTGTTTTTGCAGATCCAGAACAGATTTTTCCAGCCCGGCGAGCACTCCCCGTTTGGCTTCAAAAGCCGCTTCCAGTTCGGCTATCTTCGCAGGCTTCTCTTCCTTGACTCTTCTCAAATCGTAAATCTGGATATCTATCTGCTGCAACTCAAGCAGATGCTGAAGCTGCGTTTTTAGATCTGTATTCATAACTCCTGTCTTCCCGTCCCCCTTATGAGAGAAACAAAGCTTGATTTATTATGCCCCAAGGCGGGTTGCTCACGATCCTTATACCGGGCGGCGGCTGTATTATCCGCGTCCCGGGAAGCGGGGTTTCAGCGCCGTAGAAGTATAAGTGGGCGATACAGGACTCGGACCTGTGACCTTTGCGATGTGAACGCAACGCTCTAACCAACTGAGCTAATCGCCCGGAAACCTCAAAACACTACTTTATGCTTCTATTCTTGATCTAATCTCGATTGCTCTATTGCTCAATTGCTCTAGAAATAACCCCTTCGGGGTTATTTCTGGGCCCACAGGGATTCGAACCCCGGACCAAGTGATTATGAGTCACCTGCTCTAACCACTGAGCTATGGGCCCCGAATCTTTCACTTATGTCAATCTTACGACCGCTCTACTCCATTAAGCAAATTCCGGGATGACCCCGCAAAAATCGCGGCCTTTCGCTTCGCTCTGTACCTTGGCCTATCGGAAGGCCAAGTATTGCACCTGTGTGCTTATACCCTAGCCAATCGGAAGGCCAAGTATTGCACCTGTGTGCTTATACCCTAGCCTGTCGGAAGGCTAAGTGTTCGCTCGTGCGAAGCGGATTTTGCTCTTAACCAATACTTCAATGAGCCATCCGGCTGCAAACCCGCAGCACGGATGTGTCAGCTAACCGCCCATAAGGCGCTTAGCTGCCAACTGCAATCTTTCAATGATCCCGGAATTTGTAATGGCTCTAAGCTTCTGCTTAACACATTAACTAGCCGACGCTATATTCCATTAAGCAAATTCCGGGATGACCCCGCAAAAATCGCGGCCTTTCGCTTCGCTCAAGGCGGATTTTGCCACTGCAAATTTTACATGTTCCCGGAATTTGTCATGGCTCTAAGATTTTGCCTGACACATTAACTAGCCGACACTATACTTACTTAAGCAAATTCCGGGATGACCCCGCAAGAATCGCGGCCTTTCGCTTCGCTCAAGGCGGATTTTGCCACTGCAAATTTTACATGTTCCCGGAATTTGTCATGGCTCTAAGATTTTGCCTGACACATTAACTAGCCGACACTATACTTACTTAAGCAAATTCCGGGATGACCCCGCAAGAATCGCGGCCTTTCGCTTCGCTCAAGGCGGATTTTGCCACTGCAAAATCCGGGTCAAATGAAGTTTTAGTATATCAAAATTATTGCGATGAATCAAGAAATAAAAAGCGGGGAGGGCGGTTTCAGCCGCCGCAGACCGCTTTATATATCTCGTCGTTCTGCTTTTTCAAGATGGTGCAGCATTCCCCGTAACAAGGAGCGGAGCCGGACAATGTCCTGCGGAAAGAGAGGTGTTCGTTAAACCAGAGGTCGCGCAGGCGGATATTACGTATGTTCAATCCCGGCACAGGCTTATATTGCTGCGGACAAAAAAGAACGTCTCCGTTAGCCGCTATGGAAAGGATATAATAATTAGTGAAACATCCTTTACTCCCCCCGGCCGGCGCTTCCCTCCGGACATCGGGAGAAGACCAATTACCGGCGTATAAGACTTTCTTTTCACGATTGAAAGTTCCAAGCGTTTCGCGGAATTCCTCCGACTGTCCGCGGTCAAGCCGCAGATCGTTATACGCCGGTAACCCCATGTCGACCAGTCTTAACACGTTAAGCGACTCTATGTTCCTGTAATTGTTCACGAACTCCACCATTTCCGGGAAATGTCTGTAATTAGTACTGGTTATCACCATGTTGATCAATACCCTTATCCTGCTGCCGGGGGCCTTTTCCAGGGCATTCAGGAATTCCAGTATATTATTGAAATAATCCTTGCCGTTCACAGCCGGTCTTAAACTTTGCTGGAGACCGGCAAAAGGAGCGTCAAGACTGAGCAGCAGTATGTCCCACCCGTAAGAACTCATCTCCTCTGCCAGCGCGCCGCTGAGCATACTCCCGTTGGTGGTCATGGAACCCGTCAACCCCAGGCTTTTGATCCTGCGCAGGATCAGCCTAATGTCCTTTTTGCAGAAAGGCTCGCCCCTCATACCCCCGATGTTTATCTCTTTGACGTTGAACCCGGCGGCGTCTTCAAAGAGACGGAACAGCTCTTCCGTGCTCAATTCACTCTCTTCCCCGCCCCCCCTGCCGTCGTCTATCCTGCCGCCGCGGCAGTAAACGCAGGAAAGATTACAGGCGTCGGTCAGCATCAAAGCGATGGTCTCCGGACCGGTGCCCGGATCGGTCAGCCCTGTCTTGACCCGTTTTATGGTCAGTTCATCCATTGTCCGCCCCGTATTTATCTTTTCCTTAACGAATCAAAATGCTTGAACCGTTTCCTCAGCGTCTTCGACTCGTGGTCGACGCAAAAACGGCAACCCGCGCATATGTCCGGCAGGCTTTCTTTTCCCGCGAAAGCGCTTAAGAAAGAGGAATATTCCCTGCTTCTCAGGAACGACGCCAGGCTGCCGGAATCCAGATAATTGAACGAGAACTGTTTTTCATATTTGAACTGGCACACCGGCAGGGCTCCGTTATAACATATAGACAAGGTGGTGAACGGCATATAACAGGCAAGCGGGATACCCCTGCGGTTGCGCAAAAATACACTATGCTCTTTCGGGTCCTCCGCATTGTTGGAGGAAACTCTCTCCGCATCCGCCAATTCCGAGATATTGGAAGTTATCCCCATCTCCTCCAGCATGCGCCCTGCCGTCCGCAGGTCTTCCTGGGGCAGGGCCGGAGCGGCAAGCGCGGCCTGCTGCGCCGTGTAACATCTCAGCCGCTGAAAAAAGAAAAAATGCACCCTGTGGCCGCGGAGATTGCCGACGACGGCTGGTATCCTGTCGTAGTTGTTCTTCAGGATGGTGAACATGATGTCCACTGAAGGATACTCGGCACCGTGGATCCCTTTGTATTTCGTCAGCGCCGACAGGACTTTCATGGTGTGCCCGTGGCGACCCCGGCTGGAATAGATCCCGGAAGCGGTCTCCTCGCAATCGGTGTTGAAACTTATGTTCAACTGGCTGACCAGACGGTCGCGGACTATACGCTCCACGTCTTCATCATCGAGCGCGTTGGCGTTGGTTATCACCCTGATGAAGACATCGGTATCCTTAAGGCTTTCCAGGAAAAGGAACATATTCTCTTTATAGAAAAAAGGCTCGCCGCCGCCGAAAAGATGGATATCGCGGACGGACAGTCTCTTCACGTCCCCCGCCAGTCTCCTCACGTTCTCTTTATCGGCAAAAAGGTCTTTTCGCGGGTCGTAACGCAAATGCTCCGTCCCGGTATTCTGTTCGGCGTTAAGGCTGTCGGAACAATATATGCATTTATCGTTGCAGAGCGCGGTCGGATAGACAAAAAGCCGCATGGGAATGGGCCGGGCGCAGCGCCTGAGATTATATAATCCGTCAGCCATTGCCTCCGTTACGGCATCCGGGGAAAACTTGAAGCGCATTTTCCTGCGCGGGAAAAGATTAAACATATCCGTTTCTCCTTAACTTGCGTTAAATTACAAGCCCGGCCAGGCACGGGGAATGGCAATTCTCCACCCTGTCCATCTCCCGCCGGTATTCGCTGCTGCGGAGGACGTCTTCAAGCTTATGTTTATGCAACGGGTACTCCAGTTCCTTGCCGCATATCCATATGTTACCGCGCAGGTTCACATTGAAGCTGCTCGATCCCATCCTGCAGCGGTTCTCCGTTCTCAGGGTCCCGTTGAAATAATCCGCGTATTTCTCTATTATTTCCAGCGGACGGCATAGGGGAACAGGATCCTCCCTGCGCAGGAAATCCACTATGTTCTTCAGGTCCTTTTTCTGGTCTTCCCCGAGCCCGAAATCTCTGCGCCGGTGGTATATCTCATTGTGCGGTATCACAGGCTGCATATCCAGCCGCACGCCGGGATAATAACGCCTGAGGAACTTCAGGAAATCGACGTAATGCGAGAAATTCTCCGGCATGAGCACGGAGGTAAAATAAAAAGTGAACCCCCGGCTGCGAAGCAGATCGGCGGCCGCGATCACCTTGTGGAAAGTTCCCTGTCCCCTGATCAGGTCATTCTCACGCTTCAGGCCGTCGCAGGAGACCAGGAATATCACCTTCTCCCGTGCTTCTTCCAGCCCGGCCAGAAAAGCAGGATTCATAAGAGTGCCGTTTGTGACGACGTTGACCGTGGTCCCGCCGGCAACGCAGAACTTTATCATCTCGGACAGATCCTCCTGCCTGAGCAAAGGCTCCCCCCCGCCGAAGGTCACCACGCCGGTCTCGAAACGCGTGATGTTCCTCAACACCGCCAGCCAATCCTGCAGTGAAAGTTCCTCCTCCACCTCGTGCGGATGCCTGGTAGTGCTGCACATTATGCAGCTGAGGTTGCATCTGTTGGTTATCGCCAGGTAGAACTGGGAGAATTTCTTCACGTCCGGGGCGGCCGCGGCAGGGCTTACGGTAACCGGCCGGACCCCGCTTCCGGCGGGAGCCGCTTCATTCCCGCTTTCCATGGCTCCGCGGATCGAACTCCGCAAAACAGCAGTCTCTTCCCGTATTAAACTATTCCGGCCGCACTCCTCTTCAAGCCCGGACAGCAGGTCGTACTCCCGCTTCAACAGGGCAAGCGAAGCCGGCTTATCGAACCTGCGGGAAAGCGCGGCCGCGAAATTATCGTGAATGACCTTGAGATTCTCGGTGCCAGGGCGTTCGGAACAGAATTGGGTGCAGTTAAGAACGCAGTTCTTTATCTTGTCCCTGATGGCCGCTGCCGCAGGGCCGTACCAGGCCTCTTTCAGCCTGTCCTTCTTGATGTTACCGAAGCTTTCAAAACAGACAAAGCTTATATCTCCCAGAGGATTGACGAAAATACGGCTGAAACCGGCGTAACAGGAGTTGACGCGCCATTCCCCCTTGAAATAACTGATGATCTTCTCTCCCATCACGTCGACCACCGGCATGCTCTTGGAACGCTTGAATTCCTCGACCCTGGCCAGGGACCTGCGCAGGTCGGGCAGTGATTCCTCCCCTATCCAGAACTCGCCGCAGCGTTTATTCTCCTGCAGCCAGAGTCCGCTGTTGTCCACCACTGGCTGCAGGGCCACGTAACAAAAATCGTTGGCGTCCGCTATCTTCACGAGATCGTAGAGGTCGGCCGCGTTCTGGCGCATCACCACCCCGCACAAGACCAGGTCCGGCCTGCCGGTATTCTTTTTGTAACGGTTGACCATCTTTATCGCCGACATCGCCTTTCTGAAAACCCCCTCCCCCCTGAGAGAATCGTGGACCTTTTCCCGGGGGCTGTCTATGGAGAAAGTCAGGCTTCTCAGCCCGGAATTGGCTATGCGTTCGGCCACTGGCTCGGTTATGAGAGTACCGTTGGTGTTGAAAGTGGTGATGATGCCGTCCCTGGCGGCGTATTCTATCAGCTCGAAAATGTCGTCGCGCAGCAGCGCCTCGCCGCCGGTAAAATAGACCGTCGTCACCCCCATTTCAATGGCCTGGTCTATCAGGCTCTTGACGTCCGCGGTGGCGATCTCGTCTTCCCGTTTATATCCTGATTTCCAGACGCCGCACATATTGCAGCGCAGGTTACAGCGGGAGGTAAGCATGATCTGTATGGTATCCGGAGGGACTAAAGGGATCCCGGCAGCGCGGGAGAGATAAAAAAGGTAGTTGCGTTTTACTTCTTCGAAAAGCTCGTTCTCCTGACGGGATTCTGACGGCATTTATGCAGACAGTAAGTTATAGTGGTTTCAGACGGAAGGTTCTTTACGGTGAAATTTACCGGGAATATTCTATACCCGGAGGCGGGATTTGTCCATGACTATAAGAAAAGAGACGGATGACGGGAGACAGGGAACAGTCCTATTTTCACATAAAGATCCGACGCAGGCAGGCGGATTCCCTCCTGGCGTGGCAGTCCTGCAGGCAGTAATCACGGCATTCCTTTATCATTGCCCGCTTCTTGCGGGCAGCGCGGGAATGCCATATCTTTCTGATGTCCGGGCACTGCCTGAAATTACCGACGATCTCCCCGCACATCTGGATGTTCCCGTCCGGGCATACCACGAACCGCCTGAAGCCGGCGAAACACGTCCAGTCGTTCCCGGCGAGAGTCCCCCTGAAATATTTTTTTATAAGGGAGAAACTCGGGTAATCGAACCGGTAATATTCATTCTGCATCTTATCCAGCGTGTCCACCACCTCGTCAAGGCGTTCAAGGCGGTCGCCGGTTATCCAGAGAGGGTGGTTCTCCCTGCGGGAATAAAGACGTATATTGTCGGCCACCAGCGAAGTCAGGTAGACCGCGTCCACTCCCAGCCTTTTAGCCATGCGCACGTATTCAACGGCTTCGTCAAGATTATCGTTATGCAGCGTCAGGATGAGGACGATGACCGGCCGCCCGGCTTTTTTCGCGGCGTGGAGCGACTTGATCCCTTCAATGATCTTGCCGTAAGCCCCGGGGACACCGCGTATGGAGTCGTGCACCGCTGCCGTCGCCCCGTCAAGCGATATACAGACTATATCCACCCCGGAACCGGACAGCTCCGCGGCAATCCCGGAATCGATAAGTGTTCCGTTGGTCGTAAGGATGACTTTCATGCCTTTCTTTCCGGCATATCTTATGACATCGAAACATTTACCGCTTAGAAGCGGTTCCCCGCCGCAGAGATTGACCTCCGGTATGCCCCATTCCGCCGCCTGGTCCACTATCTTGAGCACCTCTGCGGCCGGCATCTCGTTCTGCCGGTCGGGATTGGACCATACGCTGCACATTTTACATTTGAGATTGCACGCGTTGGTAAGAGAGATCTGGACGGTATCCGGGGCGACAAGCGGAATGCCGGCTTTACGGGAAAGCCAGAAACCGAGGTCACGGGACAGTACGCGGAAATCCTTCATTTTAGGACAAGGGGATAAAGACCATTTTGAGTGAACATACCGGAAGGGCCGGAGATGATACCGCTCCGGCCCTCCTTATCTTTTAACGCCGGGATTAAAACCCGGCGACATATGAAGCTCCGCGGGCTGAAGCCCGCGGTTTCCCAAAGCGGAATAATGCGCTGTCCTTCGAAATCTCTGAAGAAGGAAGCGGCCAAATCTCATCCGCGCCATAAATGGCGCGGTTTTCTGGCCGCGCATGTATAAACGGGAAGAGAGGGAGGGAATTAATATTCCCTTTCCTGGGCTATGGTCATATCAAGGAAGGAACGCAGACGTCTGGCCCGCGTGGGATGCCGGAGTTTCTTCAGGGCCTTGGCCTCTATCTGTCTTACGCGCTCCCTGGTGACCTTGAATATGTTGCCCACCTCCTCCAGTGTGCGCGGGCATCCGTCCGTCACGCCGAAACGCAGGACCAGTATTTTGCGTTCTCTCTCGGTAAGGGTATTCAAAGCCGACCCCATCTCTTCCTTGAGCATGGAATGGACGGTGGCGTTCGCGGGAGAGACCGCCCTCTTGTCCTGGATAAAATCGCCGAAATGCGTGTCCCCCTCGTCTCCTATGGGCATCTGCAGGGATATCGGCTCCTGAGCGATCTTCAATATCGACTTTATCTTGTCCTGGGGCAGGCGCATCTTGCAGGCGATCTCCTCCGGGGTGGGCTCGCGTCCGTTCTCCTGGACGAATATTCTTGAGAAACGCATTATCTTGTTGATGGTCTCCGTCATATGCACCGGGATGCGTATGGTGCGCGCCTGGTCGGCGATGGAACGCGTTATGGCCTGCCGGATCCACCAGGTAGCGTAAGTGGAGAATTTATATCCTCTTTTGTACTCGAACTTCTCTACCGCGCGCATAAGTCCGATGTTGCCTTCCTGTATGAGATCGAGGAAAGAGAGCCCCCGGTTTGTGTATTTCTTGGCTATGCTGACCACAAGGCGCAGATTGGCTTCCACCAGCCGCTTTTTTGTCCGGTTGAATTTCAGCTGGCAGGACCTGATAAGCCTGAGCTGCTCCTTGATCAAGGGAAGCGGCTCACTGAGATGTTTCAGGATCTCGCGTTTCCTGGAGGGATTACCGTGTTTTCTGTGGCGGAGATTCTCATATTCACGCACCAGCCCATGCATCTTTACCACCACGCCCTCGATCACGGATATGGTGAAATTGAACTGCATCAATAATCCCAGGGAAGTCTGGCTGCTGCGCGTGGCCTTGATCTTTTTGCTTATGTTCCTGATCTTCCTGACCACCGCGTCCTTGTTCGTCTTGATATCTTCTTTCAGTATCTCTTCCAGGTTGGCCCTGTCCTCCACTATATCCTGGGCCACTCCCAGCAGTTCATTGCGGGCGAAACGGGTCACCAGCACCGCTTTTTTAAGGTTTAGTTCGGCCTCCTCTATCTTCTTGGCCAGATCAAGCTCCTCCTCCCTGGACAACAGGGAGATCGAACCCATCTGTTTCAGATACATCTTCACCGGGTCGTCAAGGGGCATGAAGCGCTCTTCCGCCTTCCCCCTGTCCGCCGCCAGGTCTTCCTGCCCTCCCAGTTCGGTCTGCTTGGGAACGCTGACATCCCTGCTGCTCTCCACGATCTGGATGTCCTCGTTACCCAACATCTGGAATATCTTGTCTATGTCCTCGGACGATTCGATATCCTCGGGAAGCATATCGTTGACCTCATCGTAGGTAAGGAACCCTTTCTGCCTGCCGAGAGCGATTATCTTTTTTATGTCTCTTTTGACCGCTTCTTTTCTTTTCATCTGCTCATCCTTTACATGACTGTATTAAAGTATTGAATTCCCTGAGTAATCCGTCCAGCTTCACCCGGTCTCCCGAGACCTGGGCGTCCTTTATCTGCTGGTGCAGGCATCTTCTACGGTGGTTAATGTTATGCATCTTTATGCGTTTGACGCAGTCGCTTGCCATCTTTTCCTTTTCTTCTGCCGAGACGTCTTCGGACGGCAATACCGGGTCGCATACTATACCTGATATACCGCCGACGTCCAGATGGTTCATAAGCATACCCGCCCCGACATACATCCCCTTTGCGGACAACTCGAACATCGTCCGCACTATCTGTCCGGCGGTACTGCTCTGGAAATCCGAGGGGTCGAGCGAATCGCGTATCCTGGATATAAGCTCGTTCTCCTGAAGCATAAGCTGTATCAAGAGTTTCTCCGCCGGCAGCACCGCTTCCATATCCCGGGACGGCAGCTGTCTCGCCGGTTCCTCCCGCCGGTCCTCTTTTCTGCCGGAGCGGATCTTCTTCAATTCCTCGATCAACGCCTCTTCCGGGACGTTTATCTCCCCGGCGAGCACGCGCAGGTATTCAGACCGGACCACCGCGCTCTGGAACTTGTTTATCGTGGAGAGCATCTCGGCGGCCACGGCGTCCTTACCGGAGGCGGCGGAAACATTATGCCTGGATTTCAGTATGCACAGTTTATAGTCGAATATCTCTTTCGCCCCGTTTATCAAACCGCGGAAAGCCTCCGCGCCTTCCCTGCGCACGAAGGTATCCGGATCGTCCCCCTGGGGCAGGGCGGCCACGCGCACGTTGACCCCTTCTTCTATGAACAGCTCCAGCGCCCTCAATGCCGCGCTCTCCCCGGCCTTGTCTCCGTCGTAGACTATCACGACGTTGGCAGTATATCTCTTCAGCAGCCTGATCTGCTCTTCGGTAAGCGCCGTGCCCTGAGAAGCCACCAGATTTTCCACCCCTTCCTGGTACGGGATGAGAAAATCCAGGTACCCCTCCACGACCACCGCGCAGTCGTTCCTGCGCACGGCGTCCTTGGAAAGGTGCAGCCCGTAGAGATTGCGTCCTTTGGTGTATACCGCGGTCTCGGGGGAATTGATGTATTTGACCCCTTTGTCCGCAGCCGAGTATACCCTGCCCCCGAAACCTATTATCCTGGAGCGCGCATCGCTTATGGGAAACATGATCCTTTTCCGGAAACGGTCGTAATAGCCTCCGCCCTGGCGCGGAGTTATCAACCCGGCTTTATCAAGAATGGAAAGCGAAACTCCTTTGCCGCGCATGAAGGATATCAGGCCGTCCCAGCTGTCCGGAGCGAGACCGGCCCCGGCCGACTCCAGGACTTCCCTGCGCAGCCCTCTCTTTTGTAGATAGGCCAGCGCTGTCTTTCCTGCCGGAGAGAACAGTTGCGCGCGGAAGAAACCGGCGGCGAGATCGTTCGCCTTAAATATCTGCGCGTTCAGCCCTTCGGCGCTGCGGTCGGCGTCCGATTGCGGGATGACCACTCCGCAGCGCCTGGCCAGCAGCTCGACCGCTTCCGTGAACTCCATACGCTCATGCTGCATTAGGAACTTGAAGGCGTTACCGGACTCCCCGCAGCCGAAACAATGATATATCTGCTTATCCGGGGAGACCATGAAAGAAGGGGTCTTCTCGTTATGGAACGGGCAGCGCGCCCGGAAATTCCTCCCGGCTTTCTTCAAAGGTATATAGGAAGAGATAAGCTCCACGATATCGACCTTGGAGAGTATATCGTCCAGTATATTCTCGGGTATCCTGCCTCTCATATCCTTCTTATCCTCCGGAAACCGGAACACTCCAGGAAATTGAACCTTTCGCCGGAAAGCGACTCTATCCTGTCCAGCAGCAGGTTCATTCCCAGTGTATCCGAAGATATGTGCCCTGCGACGACAACGTTTATGTTACCGGTCCTGAGCCTGGAGAAATGCTCTTCGCTCATATGCATGGAGACCACAGTCCCTACCCTCCCGGAGACCAGTTTCTCAAATAATTGTTTAGGCCCTTCCGTGCCCCCGGTCATGTCCACGAACACTTTACCGCAGGTACGGCCGGGGCCGCCGATGATCACTCGCGGTCCGGCTGAATTACCGGCGGCCGCGGCATATTCCGGCATCGCCGACAGAATATCAATAAGATCTCCCACGGTGGACGGGGCGTCTTTATCGAATTTCGCCTGCAGGAACGAGGCTACATGGTTATCGGCAGGGGTATGCGCGCACATCAGCGGGATATTAAGCAGCCGCGCGGCATCCACAGTGCGCATATGGTTCTGCGCCAGCAGCTTCCTGGAGACTTCCAGCATACGTTCAGCAAGGAACCCGTCAACGGTGCCGGGTTCAATGCCGGCCCCGCGCCAGAGCACGGACTGGAGAGGGATCACCTTGTAAAAAGACGCCCACGCCTGGCCTGCGGGATGATGGGAAAGGACAAGATCGACCTTACGTTCATCCGCAAGCCTGTCGGCGAGAAGCAACTCCTGCGTATCTATATCTATTCCGGCAAGTATGTTCCTGACTTCCGTGTCGGGGCTGCCGTAAAGCACGGCCGTGTCTTCATATGACCCGGCGTTTTTAATCCCTCGCGGATCGCGCTCCCTGCCGAGCCGGATAACGTAATCGTATAAAACGGATAATTTCATTTGTTCAGGCTGCTGCGGACAAGGTCCAGGGCGGCATTATATTTCTCCCCGTGCATGAACTTCGACATCACGGTATTCCAGATCCAGCCGTAAGTACCGGCGGCGGTATCGACAAGCCTGCGCCCGGACAGGGATTGTGCCACGCTGGAATGAAGATAATCACGCGCAGATATGGAAAACACAAGAAAAAGCAGTCCGCTGAACAGCACCCCCCGGCAGATACCCAGGACGAGCCCCCCCCAGGAATTCAACACTTGCGCCGCCTCTATCTTGAGAAAACGCATTAACAGACGCCTGGGCAGGATAAAAACAACGTAGCCTAAAGAACATAACGCTATGAACGCCAGGGTTTCCGGCAGCGCCGCGGAACTTCCCTCCGCCCCGAGACGGCTGTGGAAAAAGGCCGCCAGTGGAGCATAATAATGGCACCCCAGATAAACGGCAAGTATGGTCCCTGATATCTTAAATATCTCTACCAGGAAGCCGTTCCTGACAGCGACGTAACCTGTTCTTATCAGGAGAATTACAAAAACAAGGTCTATCCAGTTGAGGCGATTGACGATCTCTGCCAGCATATTTGTTTTCCCCCGTTATGTTGATAAAGTATAACATATTTTTTTCTCGATTGTCAAGAAAGCGCTTTCTTTTGACGCTTTTATTTCGGGATCAGGTCGTTGAAACCGGATAATTGACGCCTTTTCCGGAGTTTCTTATACGTTGGTCCGGCGGGTTGAACGTTATGGAAAGGTTTTACAACGGTTCCGCGCGCATTCCGTCATCGATCATCTCTTTTAACCGCACGCCCAGAACTGTGCCGGCGTTCGGGACAGCCCCTTTACAGTGGACTATGACCCTGATGTAATTCGCGCTGTATCCTTCGACAAGAACACCGCTGTTATCCCGAAACGGAACGGTGTTCTCTGGCATGATCTCCGCTTCTCTGTCGATGAAATCCGCCATATATTCACGCGCGCATTCATGCGCCAGCGCCGATAGAACATGCCTCCGTCTATTTATCGTCTCCCGGCTCGGCTGACCGGGTATTTCCGCGGCCGCCGTTCCTTTCCGCGGGGAAAAAGGAAAAATATGCGTCCGCAAAGGCCGCATTTCCTTTAGCGTCCGCAAAGTGTTCGAGAACGCCTCCTCGTCCTCCCCCGGAAAACCTGCTATGACGTCGGTGGTGACGGAAACCCCGGGGACCTTCTTTTTGATCTCATTCACCCGGTCCAGGAATCCCCTGCTGTCATAACGCCTGCGCATGGCGGCCAGGATACGGTCATCACCGCTCTGCAGCGGCACGTGGAAATGGGGACAAAGTTTTCCGCCGGCCGCAAACAGCTCCAGTAATTCAGCCGAAATATCCGACATCTCTATAGAGCTCAGCCTTATCCTGACTATCCCGTCTGTCCGGGATAGTCTCTTCAATAATCCCGGCAGGGACCCGGAAGCCGCCTTATCCCGTCCGTAAGAACCTAGACAGATACCTGTCAGCACTATTTCCCGGTAACCGTTGGCGGCAAGGCGGCAGGCCTCTTCCACTACCTCTTGCCCGTCCCTGCTCCTGGCCCTGCCGCGCACCAGGGATACTTTACAGTAAGAACAGCGGTTGTCGCACCCGTCCTGTATCTTGAGAAAAGCCCGGCTGCGCCCCCGGAAAAACGATATCCCCCCGTAAACCCTGCCGCTTGGGGACGCCGGAATGAATTCCAGGATACGCTTCTTGCAATCGTTCTTCAGTATAACGGAAACCCCGCCGGCCTTTCTTATGCGTTCCTCGTCCATTTCCGCAAGACAACCGGTAACCAGGATAAACGCCCCGGGGTTATCCAGCGCCGCCCTGCGTATTATACTCAGCGAATCGCGGTCGGCTTTCGCGGTGACCGTACAGGTATTTATGACGCAGATACCTGCCTTCTCCCCCGCTCCCGCCTCTTCATACCCGGCGGAAATCAGGTCTTCCCGCATACACTGTGTCTCATACTGATTGACCTTGCAGCCAAGTGTGAAGAATCGTGCTTTCATATCCCGGGTCCTTTACGGTAGGCGGCCTGCGCAGAAATGGAAAAAAGAAGCGGCGGCGACGGCTGCGGTATCAACGCGCAGCACCAGGTCCCCCAGGGAAACCGGTATAAAACCGCACTCCTCCGCCCGCTTAACCTCTCCGGGAGAAAAGTCCCCCTCGGGGCCTATAAGGAAAACAACTCCTCCGCGCTCCGGGGGGAGATGCCCGAAATCAGTTATGTGCCGTCTTTTGCCCTCAAGAGTAGGGATAAGCCTGGTCGCGCAGGCGGAGGTGCTCTTAATGACCTCGGTGAAAGTGGAGACTTCTTCCAGCGCAGGAGGATACGTCCTGCCGCATTGCTGCGCTGCGTTCAAAGTTATCTTTTGCCAGCGCTGGAATCTGCGGGAAAGGGCCGTCTTTTCCGGGCGGACCACGGTCCTTTCCGTTATCATGGGGATTATCCTTGCGACGCCGAGCTGCGTCAGACTGTCCACGATATCGTCCATGGCCGCTTTTTTCGGCAAAGCGCAGGCTACGGTCAGCGGAATACGAGTTAAAGAACGGTCAATGCGTCTTTTTACCGACAGGACAATGGAACCGCTCCCGCAGCTCTCGATTATGCACTCGTATTCAGCTCCGGAATCGTCGAAAACGGACAGCGCGTCTTTGGGGCCCATACGAAGGACGTCCCTGATGTGGTGCACGCGCTCGGGGATATCTATTGTTATCTTATCCCCGGTAATCCCGCGGGAAGGACAATATGTTCTGTAAACATGCGGCATTGTTTTATCTCCGGAGCGGGGAAACGCATAAAATACCGGGAAATGAGCGGGGCCCCTCGGACTAATCCTTCGGCAAGTCCCGGTGCGGAGGGGATAAGATATGGAGCTCCGCAGGCTAAAGCCCGCGGTTTTCCGGCCGCGCATGTATAAAAAATGGACCCGAGCGGAGTCGAACCGCTGATCTCCGCAATGCGAATGCGGCGTTCTCCCAACTGAACTACGGGCCCGAAATCTGACTTAGCGGTCATTTTCCTTCACGAAGGCGACCGTAACGCAAGCAGGTTATAGTTTAACACAGATACAAATAAGGTCAAATGTTAATTAACGGAAACGGAAGGCATATTGCCGGCGGAAAACAGGGAGATCTCCGGGTTATTGGTTGAAACGCTTAAAGAGGGGTTATAACGCGCCATAATGGAAAAGTTCACGTAATTGCTGGTCGCCGGCACTTCGCAGACAAAAGAAGTGATCTTACTGCTCAAGACCGTATAACTCCCGGGGCTGCCGCTGTAGTTATCGTATTTGCGCAGTTGGTGCGTAGCGGAATCGTATCCGAAGGCTACCTGGCGGTCCGAGGCGTCCCTGATGCCGTTCTTGTTATAATCAACCCATATGGTGATAAGAGAAGTATTCCCGCCGGAGGTGGTTATCGCCAGCGGCCAGTCGCTGGTAGACCCCAGCGCGCCGTTCAGTTCTTTGCACAGGGATGCGGCGATGAAATAAACGTCGTTCTGCAGTCTTGAACTGCGGTCTATATCGTTGACTTCAAACCTGCCGAAAAGCTCGAAATTTGCCGCGGTCATGACCACTACCCCCAGGATCATGATTACGACTATCAATTCTATCAATGTGAAGGCTTTCATAATGAAGCCCGGGGCTCCTCTTTTGTTCCGGCGAAGTTCCTGCTTAACCTGCGCATTCTGCATATTCGGCTGTAAGATTAGTATTGCATTCGTCTCCCCGGGACCGCACACGGCATAAAACCCGGGATATTTGCGTTGAGAGAACTATGGCGTATTCTCCGTCCAGTTGATGGTCAGCTTGACCCTGCGCAGATTGTAGAAATCCTGGACATCGTACCTGGCGCTGTAAACCAGCCCGTTAAGGGTCCTCTCCGCCGAAGGGGGACAGTCGGCGGACTGCGGGGTGGAGGCGCCGCCGCAATAATAGGTCGAAGCGGTCAATTCGTTCCCGGAAGCGTCCCAGGTATCGGCCCTGACATACATCGGCAGGAAAGCAAGGAACTTATAAGACATCTGCCCGGCAACGGTCTTGGAAGCGCTTAATACGGAATGTCTCTTGCCGGCGGTGAAAACCGCCATCATTCCGAACATCACCATCGCCAGGAGCATGCTGGCGACTACCGCTTCCATCAAATTCATCGCTTTGAGCGAACGTGTATTCATGCCGTCCCCATAACAAACGATGCCCTTATTCCGGGCATCGGTATGATTTTCCAGAACAGCTTGGCCGGCGGACGTTACGGGATACAAGTATCCGAGCCCCCGGACGTGCATGTGGCGTTTTCATCGGTTATGCTGATAGACCAATAACGTCCGGATGTTATGTTACGCGTGGCGGTAGCGGCACCGGTACCGGTTGTAGTGGTGTAATTCCAGTTTACAGTGCTTGTGGGCAGGAACACTTTAAGATTGGTATTCAATAAGGAATTGGTCACCGTGGCGGCTGAATACGGATAATAAAAACCGTTCTGCATATAGTATATCTTCTCGGCGGCCTGGATGAGCTTGAGGCTGGCTTTCGCCTCGTTATCATAGCTCTTCTCCTTCATCTTCAGCAGATTAGGAAGGCTCAAGGCCGCCAGGATGCCTATGATGATCAATACGGTCAACAGCTCTAAAAGAGTGAACGCCGCCCTTATTTCCCGCCGCGTCGACAGCATATAAGCCTCCTTTATATAAAGTATAGCCGTCCGCCGGGGGGTTGTCAATTCAATTGTCCCCCGCTAATAATACCCCGGTGTCCCGCTCCAGACACCGTCGGAATAACTCAATATGATAGTATAAACTGAGGAGCTGTTGGGGTTCTTACCTCCCGAGGCGCATCGCAGAGCCGTGGCCGAATTAGCCGCCAGTGAATAAGAGAAATAATAAGTGTTGGTACAGCCCGTCGGGAAGTTCACTCCTATCAAATTGGTGTCGGTCGTATATGAGCCGTTCTCGAGCCTGTAGCTTTCCTGCGCGGAACGGATATCCCCGAGTATATTCCTCGCCTCGGCGGTCCTGCCTCTTTCGATCATCTTCATGAACTGGATAAAGCCTATTGAGGCCAGTATGCCCAGGATGATTACGACCACGATCAATTCCAGGAGGGTGAACCCCTTCCTGTCCCCCGTTATCCCCAACATCCGGTTGTCCCCCTTATGGTTAAACAGCCCTCCCGTGACCGGGAAAGGATTATTCTACCTTATCCTGCCTCCGTGGTCAAGGTTCAGATATGCAAAAAAAAGCAGCCCCTTTCTCTTGCCGAAAAAGGGGCTGCTGCGGATCAAATAACCTTATCCATTGCGATTAGTAATACCCGGCAGTGCCTCCCCATGTCCCGCTGGAATAGGTCAACGTTATGCTGTAGGCGGTTCCATTTGGGGTCTTGCCGCTAGCCGTGCAGCGCGACGCCGTCCCGGTAGCCGACCCTGCGGCGTAACTGAAATAATGCGTCGTCGTGCAGGAAGTGGGCGCGTCGACGGGGAGATCGCTGATCGCCGAAGCGTAGGATCCCTGTTCAAGCTTATACGTCTCCTGCGCCGTCCTGATCTGTCCGAGGATCATCCTCGCTTCCGCGCTGCGGCCTTTTTCCACCATCTTCATGTATTGTGAAAATCCCAGGGTGGCCAGGATACCCAGGATTATGATTACGACGATAAGTTCCAACAGAGTAAAACCTTTTTTCATACCCCCCTCCTTTGTAATTTTTTATGCTACAGTAGTTGTATTGTAGCTCACCGGGGCTTATTGTCAATAATTATTTTACAATCGTGGCACCCGGCCGCAAAGTGGAGCCTCTCTCCTTCTATTTTCCGGCGACCTCCCCGGAGCTTCACACGAGTGAACACTTGGCCTTCCGATTAGCCAAGGTATAAGCACACAGGTGCAATACTTAGCCTTC
>CAZAVF010000015.1:0-31750 GCA_964488935.1 uncultured Planctomycetales bacterium
GCGGCAGGGAAAGCAGGAATATCCCGGACAGGGAAAAACATATTATCCCGGCGCCGAAAACGGCGGCGGTGACGCCGATCAGACGGCAGAGGCCGCGCACGTTCTTTTTCGCCGCCAGGTAGACCGCGCCGGTCAACGCGCCCAGGCCGCTCATGGAAACCAGGTATCCCAGTGTGCGGGGCCCGCCGTGGAACACGTCCCTGGCGAAAACCGGCATCAATATCTGGTAAGGGACCCCCATCATACTGACCACCGCCAGCAGAAGAAGTATAGTCCGGATCGGGAAGGAAGCGGAGATATACCTGAAACCGTCCTTCACCTCGGACATTATGCGGTCTTTATGCGCCGCCCGGCCGGCCGGGACGCCTATGCGCATGGCCAGCAGGGAAATTATGACCGGTATGTAACTTACGGCATTGACGAGAAAACAGACCCCTTCCCCGGAAACGGCGATCAATATGCCGGCTATGGACGGACCGATCAAACGCGCGGAATTGACCATGGAGGAATTCAACGCTATGGCGTTGCCCATGTCGCGCCTGTTCTCTATCATCTCCACGGTGAATGCGTGCCGGGTGGGAATATCCAGGGAATTCACCGTCCCGAAAACGAACCCCAGCACGATGATCTGCCAGACTTGTATCCTGTTGCTTAATATCAGGAAGGCGAACACGAAAGCCAGGGACATAGAGAACGACTGCGTGAAAAGGAGTATGGAGCGGCGGTCGTGCCTGTCCGCCAGGGCGCCGAAGAACGGGGAGAACAGGAAGACCGGTATCTGTCCGGAAAAACCGACTATGCCGAGGAGGGCGGCGGAATTCGTCATACGGTAGACAAGCCAGGACAGGGCGACCTGCTGTATCCACGTCCCCACCAGGGAGATGCTCTGCCCGGCGAAGAAAAGCCGGTAATTCCTGTACCGCAGCGCGCGGAACACCTGTTCCAGTCCCATCGCGCGTTATTTTTTCTGCAGCAGGCTGCCTATCACGCTGTTCACCATATCCGCCACCGACGAGCTCTTCCCGCCGTCTTTATCCAGGGCCTTGCCGACGGCGCCGATCAACTGCGTACCGATCCCGCCCGACAACAGCCTGTCGGCTATATAGCCGGAGTCGATCTCCACCTTCGCCGAACCGGCCTTGCCGGAAAGTTTCAAGGGAAGGATGATGCGGTTGTCCTTGTTGAAAAGATATTCCATTTCTTTCACGCCCTTTGCCATCAGCGCGGACAGCTCTGAGGAGATCTCCAACTGCCCTTCCAGGGAGAAAGAACCGTCGATCCCCGCCTCGGTCTTGCCGGAGAGGATGAAATCGTCTCCCGATACCAGAGTATTCTCGGCCGAGGCCTTGCCTCCGGAGACCTTCACCGGCAGTTCTATTTTCGTCAAGCGCGTGTCCTTGCCGTTGAAACGCTCCCGGTACTTGTCCGGCAGGGCGGCGACCACCCGGTCCGCCAGGTAAGGCAGGACCGTGATCTTCTCCAGCGCCGCGCGCAGTATATTGATGTCCTTAAGGACGGGCTGCTGAACGGAGATATCGGCGGTCCCGGAGAGCCCGGATAACACGGCATCCGGGGCGAATCCTTTGCCGTCAAGTTCTATCTTGCACGTTATGTCACCCTCCATCTTCAAGGGCATCTTGTCCTGCACCAGGAATTTTTGCAGTTTAACTCCCGATATAAGGGCGTTCATGTTGAAAGACTGCCCGGCCGCGTAATCCTTTACGCCCCCGGAACCTGTTATCCTGCCGCCTCCCGCGGCCGCGGAAAAGCTTTTGAGCACGATATCGGATCCCGTGACCCCGAGCGAGGCGGAAATATGCTCGAGAGGACAGACGATATCTTTTATCCCGGCCTCCCCGTCATTCAGCCCGAGTTCCAGGTCAAGCGCGCTCAAGCCTTTTGGACCGGCGGTCATCTTCGCCAGCGCTATATCGATCTTCCCTTTCAGTCCGGCGGGCAGGAATGCCTGCAGGTCCGAGGGCAAAAGCGCGGCTATTCTTTTGATGTCCAGCTCGGAAAGATCCGTACTTCCTTCGGCGCCGGAGATACCGACTTCCCCTTCGGCAAGGTTGAAGGCGGCCTTGCCCTGCAAATACAGGTTCTTCGCTCCGCTCAGCACGCATGCTTTCACCGTGAACGGGAAAGCCCGGTCCAGGGTTATCCCCGAAGCCCTGAATTCAAGCCCCTCTATGCCGACTGACAAGGGGGGCTGGAACGACTTATCCAGGTAAACTATGGTGCCGCCGTATATATTCAAAGCGGAGACCGACACGGGCGGAAGCAGCGCGGCGCCTGCCGCGGCGTTCTGCGGCTGCTGTTTGACCGCGGCGTCCTGCGGCTGCTGTTTGACCAGGGTGGCCGCGTTCACGGCGCCGTCCTTATTCCTGATTATGGTCAACCGCGGTTCTCTGATGTCCACCGTGGAAACCAGCAATTGTTTCCTGAAAAGGAACGCCGGTATGTCCAGAGAGGCGGAAACCTCCTTGATATGCAGGAAGTCCCCCCCGCCGAAGTTACCGTTTTCCGCCACCGCCAGATCGCTGATCTTCAGGCTGATGTCCAGTTTCCAGGAAATGTCCAGCCCGGCCCCGGCGAAATCCACGTCGCGGTCGATGAAGCCCCTGACAGCCCCGATTATCTGCGTCTTATAACGGCCGGCGTCGAATGTCTTGATCAGGACCACGGCGGCGACCAACGCCGCCAGAATGATCCCGGCCAGCGACAACAAAACTATCTTCAATATTTTCATATCACCTCCGGATAACGTATATTATACTGCTGAAGAGGGAGGGAAACAAGAAATACAGAAGCGGTACCGGTCCCGGGAGAAACTTATAAAGCTCCGCTGGCGGTCCTTTCAATCATTCCGTGAACTCGCAGGCATTGGACTCTCTCAAGCTCAGGTATCCCCCCTTGCTGACGATGATGTGGTCCAGCAGCTCTATACCCAGCAGGCTGCCTGAATCGCGCAGCCGCCTGGTAACGGCGATGTCCTTTTCCGAGGCCCGCAATTCACCGGAGGGATGGTTGTGCGCCACGATGACGTTGGTCGCCAGGTATTTCACGGCCCCCTCGAAGACCTCCCTCGGGTGCACCAGGCTTGAATTGATGGTCCCCACCGATACCACTTCCCGGCGTATCTGCTGGTTGCGGGAATCAAGGTAGAAGACCACGAAATGCTCCTTCCTGCTCTCCCGTATGTCTTTCAGGCTTTCGAAGACGTCCTCGGGGGAAAGCATCTGCCTTAATTCCGTCTTTTGCCCCCCGAAGACGCGCCTGCCGATCTCCACGGCGGCGAGTATGCCGCCGGCCTTGACCTGCCCTATGCCAGGGATCTTCCGCAGCTGCCCGAGGCTGAATTGCGCTATCCCCGGCAGTCCTCCGTCTTTCAACAGCCTCCCCGCCAGTTCCAGCACGTTCTCCGCCCTGCTGCCGGTGCGCAGCAGCACCGCCAGCAGCTCCGCGTCGGACAATCGCCCCTGCCCGTAACGCGCGAGCTTCTCCCGCGGACGCTCCACCCTCGCCATGTCGCCCATGGCAATCTTCTTTTTATCCATGGCCTTCCCTCCTTTGTCCTGCCGGACCGCGATAATGTAGCCCCGCGGTTTTTACAGGCGCGGGTCCCTGCGAAGAGGAATTTAGATATCCCTTCCATATTAATAGACGGTGGGAAAGCCGGGAATCTAACCGTTATTTTTCAAAGTCTGCCGCTCCGGCGGTGAAGAACTCCGCCTTCAGCATGCTCTCCTCCCATTCCCCCTCGGGGGTGGAATCCCAGACGATGCCGCCGCCTATGCCCATCTCTCCGCGTCCGCCGCGTATAAGCAGGGTGCGGATGGGGACGTTGAAGAACATCTCCCGTCCGGGGGTTATACAGCCTATGGCCCCGGTGTAGATATTGCGCGGCCCGTCCTCGATCCCGCGGATGATCTCCATGGCGCGCAACTTGGGGGCCCCGGTCACAGAGCCGGAAGGGAAAAGCGCGCGGAATATATCATAAAAAGGGATGTCCTCCGGTATCCCTGCGGTCACCGTGGAAGTCATCTGAAAAAGAGTGGAATAAACGCCGACCTCGAACAATCCGGGCGCCCTGACGCGGTCTCCTATCCTGCCCAAATCGTTGCGAAGAAGGTCGGCGATCATCACGTTCTCCGCCCTGTTCTTCGGGTCGGCCCGGAACCTGCGGTATTCAAGCAGGTCCCCCAGTAACCCGCGCCCTCTTTTCCAGGTGCCCTTCATCGGCTTGGTAATGATACCGGCCCCTTTTTTCCTGCAGAACAATTCCGGGGATAGTGAACAGATATGCGTATCCTGCCAGCGAAGATACGCCGGGTAAGGCACGGGTTGTCTCTTCAGAAGCAGTTCGTAGAGCGAGGCCGCGCTGCCGGAAAAATCGAAAAGCAGCTTATTGCAGTAGGTGAGCTGGTATATCTCCCCGGCGGAGATGAATTCCCTGATCAGGGAAACGCGGCCATAATATTCTTCCCGCCCGGTATTCATCCTGCAGCGCTTGACTGAAAAGCCCGGACGGCGGGGTTCCCGGTAAAGTATGCCGCGCGGCGGACGGTAAACGCCCATCAATAAAAGCGGGAAATCATTCTTTCCGTGAAAATGGAAACTCTCCCCGAGACAATACCCCGCCTCATAGGAAAAGAATCCCGCGAGATGGTATCCGGCGCTTACCGCTTCTTCCATACTGCGGAAACAACCGCGCAGTTCTTCCGGGATATAGGCGGCGATAATGGAAACGGGGGAATCGAATAAAAGCGGGCGGCGTTCGAACCGCAGATTGACGAGCACAGGCACCTCCTCCGGTCTTGGCGGAAAAACACAACCGGCCTGGATGCCTGCGGACAGGCTATGTCATGGCCTTAACGAAAATCTGAAAGACGAAGAACGGGACGCGGAACACGGGTCAGGGACAGTTCATCCCGCCTTCATTCTACATGCATCAGGAGAAAAAACAAGCGGAAGATACGGACCGGCCGCGGGTTTTACGCACTAGACCCGGTTCCCCGGTCCGCGGATTCAAAGGAATCCAGGACGACCGTGGCGGCGTTGGCGGCGAACCTGAAAAATCCTTTTCCCGCTGTTTGCCAGCGCAAGATGCCTGCATTCCCTTCCTGCCGGAGCGTGATACTGCCCGGGACAAGAACGGCGAGCGCCGGAGCGTGGCCGGCGAGAACGCACATATAGCCGGACTCGGCGGGGATGGAGAGAGAGACCGCCCTGCGCCGTATGGAGGCCTCCGGGGTGATCAGCAGGACTTCGAACGTCTTATCCATTCTGCATGGCGCGGCCCTTTTCCACCGCCTCCTCTATCGTCCCCACCATATAGAACGCCTGTTCGGGAAGATCGTCCAGCTTGCCGTCTATGATCATGCGGAAGCCCTTTACGCTCTCGGAGAGCGGAACATACCTGCCTTTGATCCCGGTGAAGGCCTCCGCCACGAAGAACGGCTGCGAAAAGAATTTCTGGACCTTGCGGGCGCGCGAGACCGTCAGCTTGTCCTCGTCGGAAAGCTCGTCTATGCCGAGGATGGAAATGATGTCGCTCAATTCCTTGTAACGCTGCAGCACTCCCTGCACGCGCACGGCCGTATCGTAATGTTCTTTCCCCACTATGCGCGGGTCCATTATGCGCGAGGAGGAGTCCAGCGGGTCGACCGCCGGGTAGATGCCGAGCTCGGCGATCTTGCGGGAAAGCACGGTCTTGGCGTCCAGGTGGGAAAAGATCGTCGCCGGCGCCGGGTCGGTGAGGTCGTCGGCGGGAACGTAGACCGCCTGCACGGAAGTGATCGACCCCCTGCGGGTGGAGGCTATGCGCTCCTGAAGCTGCGCCATCTCGGTGGCCAGGTTCGGCTGGTAGCCGACGGCCGAGGGCATACGGCCCAGCAGCGTGGAGACTTCCGAACCTGCCTGGACGAAACGGTATATATTGTCTATGAACAGCAGGACATCCTTGCCGGCGTGGTCGCGGAAATATTCAGCCATGGTCAGGGCCGAAAGGCTCACGCGCAGGCGCGCCCCGGGAGGTTCGTTCATCTGCCCGAAGACCAGCGCGGTCTTCTTCGCCACCCCGGAGGCGTTCAGCTCCTGCCAGAGCTCGTTGCCCTCCCTGGTGCGCTCACCCACCCCCCCGAACACGGAAAAACCGCCGTGCTCGGAAGCTATATTGCGTATCAGTTCCATTACGATGACCGTCTTGCCCACGCCCGCCCCGCCGAACAGCCCTATTTTACCGCCTTTCGGATACGGCGCCAGCAGATCTATGACCTTGAGCCCGGTCTCAAGCATGGCCGTCAGCGGCAGCTGTTCCTGGAAATCGGGGGAATTCGCGTGTATCGGCCTGCGTTTATCCGGGTCCTCGACATCCCCTTTGCCGTCCAGGGGCCTGCCGAGAAGGTCGAATATCCTGCCCAGTGTCTGCTCGCCTACGGGGACGGAGACCGGCTCGCCCAGATCGCGCACCGTCATGCCGCGCTTGAGCCCGTCGGTGGACTCCATGGCTATGCAGCGCACGGTGTTGTTGCCGATATGCTGGGCCACTTCGAGCGTGACCTCCGCTGCGCCGGCGTCCCGGTCCACTCTCAGGGCATTGTAAAGCCGCGGCACTCTATGCTCGGGGAACCGGACGTCCACGCTCGGGCCTATTACCTGTATGATCCTGCCGTTATCCATCTTTCACTCCTGTCCGGCGCCGGAAGCGGAAATGATCTCTATCATTTCCCTGGTTACCAGCGCCTGCCGCGCTTTGTTGCGCATCTGTATAAGCATAGATTGCAATTCCCCAGCGTTATCCGAAGCCGACTTCATTGCCATCATGCGCAGCCCGTACTCCGCTATGAGCGACTCCACCAGCAGCAGCCGCATCTTGGCCGAGATGAACCTGGGCAGGAGCTCGGCGGCGATCCTCTCGGCCTCGGTCTCAAGAATGAACGACGGCCTCCCGCCGGCGGCCGCCTCCACGGGAAAGAGTCCCGTCACCACCGGACGGTAACGCGAAAGCGATTCGTAATGCATATGCGCCACGTGCGCGGCGCCGGCCTCCCCTTCCAGGAAACGCCCTGCGAGAGAAGAAGACACCTCATCGGCGCAGGCATAGAACTCCCTGCTTTTCACCCGGCTCACCCCGCCGGAGGTATCGTACCCTTTCTTCTTGAAATAAGAGAACCCTTTCCTGCCTATGAAACTCAGCCTGACGCGGCGGTTTCCCGGCCGCGAAATGAATTCTTCGGCGGACCTGATCACCGCGGCGTTGTATGACCCGCAAAGTCCGCTGTCGGAAGTGATGACGCACAATTCCACGGGCAGCCCCGGATCTTTCCTGAAATAACGCCTTTCCCCGCCGCGGTGCACCGCCTGGAGATCCGCGAGCAGCCCTTCCAGGCAGCGGTAATATTCCCTCGCGGAGGCCAGGCTGTTCTCGGTACGTTTCAGCTTGGCGACGGAGACCATCTGCATCGCGCGGGTTATCTTGCGCGTGTTGTCTATGCAGCGTATCCTGGATTTCAACTGCTTGACCGATTCCGGCAAGGTTAACGATCCCCCCTGAATTGCGCCTTGAACGCGGCCAGCGCCTTGTCCAGTTTCTGCGACAACGGCGTCCCGATATCCCTGGAAAGCTCTATCTCCTGCTTTATGTCCGGGTAACCCTCCCCGATGAACTTGTACAGCCCCGCCTCGAAATTCCGGATCGAGGCCGCGGGTACGTCGTCCAGGAAGCCCTGCGTGCCGGCGTAGATGATCATCACCTGCTCCGCCAGCCCCAGGGGGCTGAACTGCCCCTGTTTGAGTATCTCCACCATGCGCTCGCCGCGCAGCAGCTGCTGCCGGGTGGTCTTGTCGAGCTCGGAGCCGAGCTGGGCGAAAGTCGCCAGTTCGCGGTACTGCGCCAGATCAAGCCGCAGTCTGCCGGCGACCTTGCGCATGGCCTTGTCCTGCGCCTTGCCTCCCACGCGCGATACGGACAGCCCGACGTTTACCGCAGGTCGCACCCCGGAAAAGAAAAGGTCGCTCTCCAGATAGATCTGTCCGTCGGTGATGGAGATGACGTTGGTCGGGATATAACTCGATATGTCCCCCGCCTGCGTTTCGAGTATGGGCAGGGCGGTCATCGACCCTCCCCCGAGTTCATCGCTAAGTTTGGCGGCCCTCTCCAGCAGGCGCGAATGCAGGTAAAACACGTCCCCGGGATACGCCTCCCGGCCGGGCGGACGCCGCAGAAGCAGGGAAAGCTGGCGGTAAGCCTGCGCGTGCTTGGAAAGGTCGTCGTAAACCACCAGGCAATGCTTGCCGGAATACATGAGCTCCTCCGCTATGGCGCATCCGGCGTACGGGGCAAGATACTGCAGTGAAGCGGAGGCGCGGCTGGAGGCGCAGACTATGGTGGTGTATTCCATAGCCCCGTATTTCTCCAGTGTCTGCGCAACCGACACTATGTTGGACATCTTCTGCCCTATCGCCACGTAGACGCAGTAAACGCCCCTGCCCTTCTGGTTTATTATGGTGTCTATCGCCATGGCGGTCTTGCCGGTCTGGCGGTCGGCGATGATCAACTCCCTCTGTCCCCGGCCTATGGGTATCATGGAATCGACGGCCTTGATGCCCGTCTGCAGCGGCTCGCTCACCGGCTGCCTCTGGACCACGTTGGGGGCCTTGGCTTCCAGGGGCCTGTAAGTGCCGGTGACCACCGGACCTTTGCCGTCCAAAGGCTTTCCCAGGGCGCCGACCACGCGGCCGATAAGCGCCGGTCCCACCGGGACCCGGGCGATCTTACCGGTGCATTTCACCATATCGCCTTCCTTGATGGTGATGTCCGGATTGTCCGGGCCGAATATGATCACGCCGACGGAATCCTCCTCCAGGTTCAAAGCCATTCCTAGTATCCCGCCGGGGAATTCCACCAGTTCTCCGGCCATGCAGTCGTCGAGCCCGTAGACCCTGGCTATCGCGTCCCCCACCTGGACGACGGTGCCGACGGACTCCATGCGCAGCCTGATCCTGTAACGTTCCAGTTCTTTCCTTATGACCGCCGTAACTTCATCCGGACGCAGATTCATTTTTCTCCACCTTTATCGCCAGCAGCTTCTCTTTAAGCTCTTCCAGGCGCCTTTTAATGGACCCGTCTATGATCACGTTGTCGACTATAACCTGTATGCCTCCGCCGAGCCCTTTGTCCACTTCGACCCGAAGGTCTATCTCCCTGCCCATCTTCCGGCGCAGGTGCGCCCTGATCCTGGAGACGGCCCCGGCCTCAAGCGGGATGGAGCTCCGCAGCACGCCTTCCGATCTCTCGGTATGCCCGTATATCGCCAGGCAGCAGTCGGCTACGCCGGGCAGAACGCCGCCCCGCCCCTTTTCCGCGAGGAACATCAGGAACTCCAGCGCGCGGGCGGAGAGTAACGGACCGAAGACCCTGCCCAGAACGCCGCATTTCTCCGCGCAGCCTATGCCGGTATTGGACAGGAAGACGCGCAGTTCCGGGTGCGCCTCCAGGACGTCCCTGACGACCCGCATCTGCGCCGCCGCCTCGCCGCGCGCGGCGTGCCCCACGCATTCGGACAGGAACGCCTCGGCGTAGCGCCTGGCGCATATCTTGTCCTTCATCACATCTTCTCCACTTCCCGCAGGAAGTCCGCCACGATCTTCTCCTCCTCCTGCCGGCTCAGTTTCTCGCTGATGATCTTTTCGGTGGCCCCGATGGCGATGTTGACCACGCTCTCCTTCAGTTCCTCCCTGGCCCTGGCGATCTCGTGGCCGATCTGTTCCCTGGCGTTGTCGACCAGCTTTTGCGATTCCCTCGCGGCGTTGGCGGATATCTCCCGCGAAAGACGGTCCGCCTCCTCCACCGCCGCCTTTATCTTCTCCTGGGCCAGCCCGTCGATCTGCTCGAGCCTGCGCGCGTATTCACGCTTCTGCTCCTCGGCCCCGCGGCGAAGCTCCTCTATCCCGCGTAGCTCCGCGGCGATGCGTTCCTTCCTCTCATCCAGCAGAGACAGCAGGTGCTTCCAGGCGAACTTACGCAGAAGAAAAAAAAGCAGCAGAAAACACGCCGTCTGCGCCGCGATGTCCTTCAGGTCAAGCAGGCGTAAAAGCTCCATCTCACAGTTTCCCCATCATCATGAAAACGACCACCAGCACGTAAATGGTTATGGATTCTATGAGCGCGCAGCCGATGGTCATGTTGATCAGAAGCTTATTGGCCATTTCCGGCTGTCTTCCCATGGAATTCAACGCCCCGGAAACCGCCAGCCCCAGGCCCAGCCCGCCGCCCAGCGCGGCCAATCCCAGGCCGATCGGAAGCCCCAGCGCCAAACCAGCATGTATGTCCATTATTTTCCCCCTTTCAACGCGTTACGGTTTCAGGTCTAACCCGACCTTCTTTTCAATATCCATCTTCCCGGCGCTTTCCCCGCTGCCGCCGGCCGTATCCTCGTCGTGCTCAAGGACCAGCGCGAAATATATCGTGCTCAGCAGGAAAAAGACCACCGCCTGCACCACCGCCGACAACAATGCGAGCACGGTATTGAAGAAAAGCAGCGGGAACCCTTTGATCCCGAACCCGGCGAAGAGCGCCATCAGGACGTCATCCCCCCAGACGTTGCTGCGCAGGCGCAAAGAAAGCGTGACCGGCCTGACCAGCTCGGAGAAAGTGTGCAGTATGAACATCATCACCGGCAGGACCGCCGTCACCGCCATTATGCCGCGCGGCCTGCCTGCCAGGTGGTCGATATATCCGCCCACGCCGAGTTCCCTGACCGCCGTATAGTTCACGTAAAAAAAGACGCACAAAGCCAGCGCGGCGGTGGTGGACCAGCCCGAAGTGGCCGATTTCAGAAAAGGCACCATGCCGCAAAGATTCATAAAAAGGATGTAAATAAAAAGCGTGCCGAGGAAAGGCAGATATTTTCTGCCGTGTTTTTTCCCCAGGATGCCGCAGACAAGCCCGTCCATCCCCTCCGCCAGCATCTCCGCCGCGTTCTGCAGCCTCCCGGGAACCGGCTCATGCCTGCGGGAGACGCGATAAGCGATAAAAAGGATAATGCCGGCCGCAAGCCCGGAAAAAACGAGGTTTTCCCACGAGCGCAAGACTCCGCCCGCGGCAGTGTTCCGCAAAGAAGCGGACAGCAGGCTGAGGATATTGGGTAATTCCGGAATGGCTACTGAAGAAGCTTCCTGCATAGGATGTCAATCTTTCATGATCCCGGAGAAATTGGCGTATATTTTCTGCGCCGTCCGGTGGAAATCGCTGTTCTTTCCGAGCTGTATTTCCGCGGCTTCCCGGCGGAGCGCGTCTCCTCCGCCGCCGGCATAGCGCTTGATCCAGTCGCTTATCATGCCGCCGGTCACCTCCACGTGGAACTGCAGACCGTAAGCGTTCTTTCCCACTCTGAACGCCTGGTTCCTGCAGTCCTCCCCCCGCGCCAGCAGGACCCCGCCTTCGGGGACCCCGAAGGTGTCCTCATGCCATTCAAACACCTCCGGCCGCCCCGGGATGCCGGCGAACAAACGATCGCGCCTGCCCTCATCGGTAAGCGTTACCCTGCGCCAGCCTATCTCTCTGACGGGAGACTTCGACACCTTGGCGCCGCAGGACTTGGCGAGCAGCTGCGCCCCCAGGCAGATCCCCATTACAGGTAAACCCTGTTCCACCGCTTCCCGCAGTATTCTCTCCTCTTCCAGAAGAAAAGGATATTTCTTGTCTTCATAAACGTTCATCGGTCCGCCCAGGCAGACGACGGCGGAGATACCGGCGAGATCGCGCGGCAGCCGCGCGCCGGCATAGACATCCGCATGCAGGATACCCATCCCTCCGGCGGTAAAGAAGTCGCCGAGGGTCCCCGGGCCCTCAATATCTATATGTTTGATTACCAGTATCATTTCTCTGCCTGGACACGCCGCCGGCATGACCCTCCGGGACGGTGAATGCAAAAAAAACGCCTTCATACCCCGGTTTCCCGAATATGAAGACGCCGCTGTCTTTCAGGTGGAAACTTATTGTATAGACCCAATTAAGCTTTTGCCGGACCGCGCGCGGTCCGGCAATATGTAAACCTTATATATACAAGTAAAAATCAGGCGGCTTTGGTAACCGGGCGGGGTGTGAAAACGTTAAGATCCGGGGTACGGAGCACTTCTTCTGCCGCAGCGCAGATTATCTGCCTGCCGGCTGGCCCCGGACCTTTCCGCCCTTTTTCAAGGCGGCGTTATCGATATACCCCTGATGCACGTGACAGTACTCACCCTGGTTATATATGCTCAGGACCTTGCCGCACAAAGGAAAACGGCACCTTCTGCCTTTAGGATAGCTTTTGACTTTCTTTGACATCGTGCCCTCCTTTCTTTTTCCCCGCAAAGCAAGAAACCGTAAAGGTTAGTGATCTGCCCTTTACGGCTCCCGATTCGCTAATCTATCCGACTGCCGGTTGCCGGCCGCGCCGGCCGGACATTTTCCGCTATCCGGCTTTCTCAACCGGCTTCACGTTCACCGCCCGCGGTCCCTTGGGCGATTTCTCGACTTCGAATTCCACATCCTGTCCCTCGCTCAAAGAATCAAATCTCGCATCTATCAAGCTGGACTGATGAAAGAAAACTTCCCTGCCGTCGGTATCGCTGATAAAACCGAATCCCCTGTCCGCCACTAGTTTCTTCACTTTTCCCGTATGCATATCCGCTCCTTGTCTGAACACTTTCTTCCCGGGCCCAAGACTCTGAATGCCGCCCCTGACCGGCTGGCCCGAAGGCGGCCGGTTTTTTTCCCCGGATGCCGTAAAAACAAAAAACCGGCAGACCCTGTATCTGGAGCTGCCGGTCGGATTTTTGTCTGGGTAGCTGGATATTATTTTATACGCTTCCGGATGATTTGTCAATGATATTAGTCCGATACTTTTCGTCCGGCGTTTCTGCGCGCTGCCGTCATTGCCCCGGCGAGCGCCGGATCTTCCAGCAGACTGCCGTAGTGAAAAAGCGCGTAAGACAGGCCATTTCCCCGGAGGCAATAGCCGAACTCCTCGTTGAAAGTCGAAGGCAGCCCCGCCAGCTTGTAAACGCCTATGCCGATATTGACCTTATCCCAGGAGGATATCTTATCCCGGACTTCCAGGATACACCGCTTGAATTCCCGCGGATAAGGGGAATAATCCATCAGGGTCACGAAATCCACAATCCCGCAGGAGACCCAGGAAGGCCAGTCCTGAAAGGCCTCTTCATAAGCGCGGCAATAGGGGGCGCAACCGGTGGCCGAAACCTTGATGCCCGGGCTGACGGAACGGATCCTCTCCGCGAGAAGCTTCAGCAGAGCGGTGACCTGCGCGCGCTTCCAGCCACGCCATTGCGCGCTTTGTTCGGTTATCCTGCCGCTCCCGGTCTCCTTACTGAAACGTTTTTCGTTGACCGGCGTGTGCCCGTAAAAAGGTTCGGCGTCCGGATATCGTATATAATCGAGCTGTACGCCGTCCAGCTGCGGGTAACGTCGCGCCACTTCCTCAACGATACGGCAAAGCTCCTTGCGCACCCTGGGATCGCCCGGTTCCAGGAAATACTGTCCGTCTATGCGGTAGTCGCGCAGGCTCTTCTTGGGCAGGACGTTCCTGGTCAGCACGCCGGTCCCGTATTTACGCAAAAGGAACGATCTCTCGTTACGGCTAAGGCTGAGCATGTTCATCCAGGCGTGCACTTCTATCCCCTTTTTGTGCGCCTCCGCGATAAGGAAAGCCAGCGGATCCACGCCGGTTTTCTTCAGTGCTTCCTGATAGGGGGACGGATCGGCGCAGCTGGAAGGGAACCACGCCAGGTTGGCCCGGTAGACCTGCACGAAAAGCAGGTTTATGCGCGCCTTCACCGAGAAATCCACCAGTTTCTCCATCTCCGCCCTGCTCGAAAGCACAGGCGGGTCCTGGATCACCGAGACGAAAAGACCGCGGCGCGGAGGCTCGGCCGCGGAGGAAGACGCAAAGAAAAATACGGCCTGCAGAACAAGAAAATAACGGATAAGTTTTAACATAAGCTAGAAAACCACGTATTTCTCCGCCTGCTCGAGTATTTTTCCCCGTTTAACGGCGGCGGCAAGCGAACGCAGCCTGACGCCCTCACTCCTCAAGCGCATTATTTTATCCACCGCCGCCGGGCCCAGGCCCGGCACGCGCAGCAGCCGCGGCGCGGAGGCGCTGTTCACCTCCACCGGGAAAAATTCCGGATGCCTGCCGGCCCACACCGCTTTAGGGTCCGAATCCAGGGAAAGGTTACCGTCCGGCCCCAGAGGTATCTCCCCGGCCCGGAAGCCGTACTTGCGCATCAGCCAGTCCGCCTGGTAAAGCCGGTGCTCGCGCGTCAGCATTTCCGCGTTGCTGTATGAAGAGTTCTCTCCGGGCAAAGAAGGATCGCCTTCCCCCCTCTGGTAAGCGCTGAAATAGACCCTCGACAGCCCCAGGCTGCCGTATAGACGGGAAGAGCAGCCGATGATCTCCCCGTCCGTCTCCCGGGAAGCGCCCACCACGAACTGCGTCGTCTGCTTGATCCTGCGCCCGCCGGAACAATTCCGCCTGAAACGGCTGATGAATTCCAGCGGCCTCATTATATCCTCAATGTAATCCTTGCCTTTGCCGAAATACCTGAAATTCCCTTCCCCCGCCGTCTCTATGTTCAGGGAAACCGCGCTCGCCAGGGAAAGACTTTGCCTGATCGCGTTCTCCGAAGCACCGGGGATGACCTTCAGGTGTATGTATCCCCTGAAGCGCTCCCTGCGCAGAAGCAGCGCCACGCGGTTGATCTTCTCCATGCTGGCATCCGGGCTGCCGCAGACCGCGCTGCTCAAAAAGAGACCGCTCACCTTCCCGGCCCTATAATATGAAAAGAACACCCCGGCGGCCTCCTCCGGGGACAGGGAACAGCGCGCGGCCGCAGAGCCGGCGCGGAGCGGACAGTATTTGCAGTCGTTGACGCATTGATTGGAGAGCAGCGTCTTGAAAAGGAATGTCGTCCCTCCTCCGGGAAGCGACACCGGATATATCCATTTGCCGTCCCCGGAACGCCGGCGGTGCTCGTCCTCCCGGGTGGCGCAGGCGCAGGCAAGATCATACTGCGCGTCGCGTGAAAGTATGCTCAGTTTCTCCCCGGTATCCGGGGCTTTCCTGATCAGGACCATGGCACCGCTCCCCTCTTTTCTCTATAATACGGCAGGAACGGCGCCCTGCCGTCAAAAACAAAACCTCCGCTCTCGGAAAGCGAAGGTTTTATGGCGACTTGCGGCGCCGGCGGCGGAACTTCCGGCCCGGTAAAGGCAGCGGGTCCCGGTTTTTAAGGTCCCGGATTTATTCCTTCCAACGCGGGACCTCCGGTTATCGACTTTTATCCTATTATAGTACCTTGCGGGCGTTTGTCAATGGAGACCCGCACGCCGTCATTTGGCCGGCGAATCTATGCACTTCATCAAGTCTTCCAGTTTCACCGGTTTAGCGAGGAACTTCCTGCCGCCGATCACGTTATTGTTGTCGTCGACCTCCTCCTTCTCCACTATCGCGGTCAGGAAGACTATCGGGATGTTCCTGGTCACGCCGTTCTCCGACAATTGCAGGGCCACGTCGGAGCCGTCCGTGTCCGGCATGACGATGTCCAGGAATATGACGTCCGGCTTGAATTCTATGGCGGAAGGAAGCCCCATGGCGCCGTGGTTCTCCACCCGCACTTCATATTTCCCGGTCTTCTCCAGATTAAGCTTTACCAGCTGAGTGAAAGCCACTTCATCGTCTATCAAAAGCACTTTTTTAGGCACCGCAGCCCCTCCTCGCTTAGACTCCCAGCACTATTTTCACCGTTACACCGCGCGAATCTCTCCTGTTATTCACGCTGATCCTGCCACCGTGCATATCTATTATGTTCCGGACTATCGACAACCCCAGGCCGCTGCCTCCTCTCTGGCGCTTGGTGGTGAAGAACGGGTCGAAAAGCTTCTCCAGGTTCTCCTCCGGTATACCCGGGCCGTTGTCTTCTATCTCCAGCACCGCCGCGCGGCTGTCCGCTCCGGCATCCTCTTCCGCCGGCTCCCCCGCAGCCCCGTCCCCAGGCACGGCCGCGCTCCCGTAACCTCTTATGGACAATTCCCCGCGCTCCGGAACGGCGTCTATGGAATTCATGAAAAGGTTCACCAGGACCTGCTCGAATTTATTCCTGTCTATCATGGCCGCCGGCATTCCCGGAGACAGGTTCTTTACGACCCTGACCTTTTTCCTGTCCAGCGCGTTCTTCACCAGCAGCAGGGCGCTGTCTATGACCGCTTCCAGAGGCTGGGATTCAATGCGCATCTCGGTCAGGCTGGAAAAATCAAGCAGCCCTTTTATGATCCTGTCGGCACGCCCCACGGCCTCGCTTATGAACTCCAGCACCATACGGTTGTCCGGGTTGTCGAGCGGGATATTATGCGAAAGATACTCTATACCCTGCAGGATGACCGCCAGCGGGTTCTTAACCTCATGCGCCACTCCGCTGGCAAGGGTCCCGACCGTGTCCATCTTGGCGGCCTGGATAAGCTGGGCCTGGTAGACCTTCAGCTGTCCGTAAGCCTCCGCCAGTTCCTCCTGTGCTTTCTTGCTCTCGGTGATATCGTGCAGGGTCTCGATAGCGGCCACCACGCTGCCGTCGGCGTCGTAGATCGGGGCGGCGTCGAAAATGATATACCTGTCCTTGCCGCCGAGATTTATGTACCACCCTTCCGAATGCAGCCCGCCTTCGATGAACTCGGAGCGCGACTGCAGCGGGTAAAGCCTGGACATGTCGCCGGTGTTGCCGTCTATTATGATGTCCGCGACGCATGGACGCGGCGCTTTATAGAAAGCCGTCCAGTGCATGTTCGTATTGAGCACGTCGGCCGCTTTTATGCCGGTCAACTCTTCGCAGGCCCGGTTCCAGTAAATTACTTTATGGCCGGAGGTGATGACGAACGTGGCCACGGCGGAATTTTGTATTATCGACTTTATGAATTCCTGGTTGCTGCGCAGTCCGTTTTCCGCCTCCTTGTAGCCGGTGATATCCTTGATTATGCCGTTGAACCCGCAAAAACAGCCTTTCGCGTCCATGACGGGCATGGCGCTTATCTCAAGAAAGACCTCACCGCCGTCCTTGCGCCGGCCTTCTATTTCCAGACGGGGGACGGGCTCCCCGGAGGACAGACCGGCCGCGATCGGTCCGGCCTGCTTCTCATCAAGTCCGAAGAACAGGAAATCCTTTATGTTCCGCCCGGTGATCTCCCCCGGCTCGAAGCCCAGCAGGGCCGTGACCTTCGGACTGACGTAGGAATAACGGCCTTCGCTGTCTGTCTCCCAGACCAGGAGGCCGGAGATCTCCGCCAATTGCCGGAAATCCGCCGGTTTAAAGCAGCCGCGGTCATTCTCAATATTGTCCATATTTCCCGTTTCTTCCACATTCTTACGGCCGCGCACAATGTCCGGGGAACGCGGCGCTAATGCAATAATAACAATAGGTTATACCAATCGTCCCCCTTAGTCAACAAGATAAAAGAATTGGAGAGAACTAGCGCAGGATACCGCTTGCACAAACCGAAGCGAACTTCCTGGCGCTTCCGCGTATCTTTCTCTTCTGCGTTCTATAATCCACTTCTATCAATCCGAACCTCGGCCTGAACCCTTTGTCCCATTCGAAATTATCCAGCAGCGACCAGTAAAGATATCCCCTGACATTGACGCCGCGGGCAACGGCGCGGTGAACGCTTTTCAGGTGCCCGCGGATATATTCCCAGCGCAGCGCGTCGCTGCCGGTGCATATGCCGTTCTCCGTGATCATCACCGGCAGACGGTATCTTTTAAGGTCCAGCAGGATATCGTAAAGACCCTTGGGATAAATGTCCCACCCCAGGGAATTCTTCTTTACCGGATGATGTTTCTTTTTGCAGACGTCGAAAACGAAGTTGGCCGGACCGCTGCCGGCAAGTTCCACCAGCTGCCGGGAGTAATAATTCAACCCGATGAAATCAAGCGCCTTCGCCCGCATGATCCTGTCCAGGAAAGCCAGATTATACCACTTGTGCCGGAAAGCCGCCGCGAGGCGGTCCTTGAGCACGGGCCTGCAAGGCACGAATGCGGTGACGTTCTGGGCTATACCGACGTCCGGCGGAGGCAGCCTCTTTCTGCCGTAGATACGGTGGATAAGACGGTAAGCCTGGATATGGGCGGCGGACAGGTTCTCCTCGACCCGGACCGCCTTCAGATAAGACTGCGCCTGCGGCGGCCAGAGACCGAGGATGTAACTGTGCGAGATATAAACGGTGGGTTCGTTTATGGTTATCCAGTAACGGACGTGCTTTGCCAGGAGCTCTACGACGGCCTCGCAGTAGCGGAGGAAACGCTTGACCGACCCGCGCTCCTCCCAGCGCCCGGACCTGGCGAACCAGAGCGGATTGGTGAAATGATGCAGGGTGACCACCGGCTCGATATTGCGCGCTTTAAGCGCCAGGACAACGTCCAGATAGTGTTTCAGCTCTTTTCCGGAGAAGCGGCCTTCGCGCGGCTCTATGCGGCTCCATTCCACGGAGAGACGGTGCGCGTTATGTCCGAGTTCGCGCGCCAAGTCGAAGTCATGCCCGTAGAGGCGGTAGTGGTCGCAGGCAGCCCCGGACCGCCGGTGCCCGGTCACTTTCTCCCAAAGCCACCAATCCGAGGAAGAATTGCCTCCCTCCACCTGGTACGCGGATGTCGCCGCGCCCCAGAGAAAACCGCGTGGGAATTTTATCATGAAGCGATTATAACATCAATGGACGGCAAAGACAAGGAACACGGGGCACGGGACCCGTCCGGGATGAATACCTTCAACTCCTCTCCGGTCTCTGCCGAGGCCTTGACTAAACAGCCCGGCGAGTGTACATTAGGGGAATGCCTTACCTGACGAGACTGATAAAAAAGACCTGCCGGATGGCCCGCCCGGCCGAGCGCAAGGTGGTCATGGGTAACGTCGCCTCCCTGACCTCGCTGCAGGCTATAACCTACGTCCTCCCGGTGATAATAATGCCTTATCTTTTCCGGATAATAGGGCCGGAGAAATTCGGCCTTATCGCTTTCGCCCAGGCCTTCGTGCAGTATTTCGCCATCATCACCGATTACGGTTTCGGGATATCCGCTACAAAAGAAATATCCCTTTGCAGGGACGAACGCTGCAGGGTCTCCAGCGTGTTCTCCTCCGTGATAACGGTCAAGGTCCTCCTGGCGGTCTTGAGCCTGCTGGTCCTGGGACTGCTCGTCTATTCCGTGCCTAAATTCAGGGGGGATTGGCCGGTTTACCTGTTGAGCTTCGGCGCGGTGGCCGGGAACACCCTCTTCCCGGTATGGTTCTTCCAGGGGACGGAAAAAATGCGCCACATTGCAGACCTGAACATACTGGCGGGGATCATACTGGCGCTGCTCATATTCACCTGCGTGAGGACGCCGCAGGACTACCTGCTGGTGCCGCTGATAAATTCCGCGGTAATGATGCTGACCGGGGCGCTGGGGCTTTACATAGCTTTCAGGAAATTCGGGATCTCGTTCAAATTCCCGGGATACGCGGACATACGTTCCCAGCTCAAAGCCGGCTGGGACATCTTCATCTCCAACGTCGCCATAAACGCCTACACCACGACCAGGGTCTTCGCGGTCGGGCTGCTCACAAACAACACCGTCACCGGATTCTATTCCATGGCGGAGAAAATAGCCAATGCCGTGCAAACGTTCCCGCTTTATTCCTTCTCCCAGGCGATCTTCCCGCGTCTGAGCAGGATGTTCCACAAAAACGGCATAAAAGCGTTCCTTCTAATGAAAAGGATACAGCTGATCACCACCCTCATATCGCTGATCTGCCTGCCGCTGATATTCTTTTTCGCACGCCCGGTGGTGGAACTCGCCTGCGGCAGGGCCGACGCCGGAACGGTATTGTCGCTGAGACTGCTGCTCATCGCCGTTTTCTTCGTGGCCGCCAACGCCTTCAGGATACAATTCCTGCTGGTCTGCGGCAGGACCGGACTCTACTCGCGGATACACGTGATAGCGGCGCTGCTGGGGCTGCCGCTGATCTTCCTGCTGATCCACGCCTTTTCCTATGCCGGCGCTGCGCTGGCGACGGTGCTCATAGAGATCTCGGTCTTCGCGGCGACCTATTCTTACGTGGAAAAACTGCGTTTCGCGAAATCCGCTCCGGATGCGTGAAATATACATTCCCTGCCGAACTTCTTCTTTATCCTGTCCACCGCCCTGTGCGCCTCTTCCCGCCTCTCCTCGCCTTCCGGCCTGAAAAGCAGAGGCTCATCCGCTTGCGAAAGATTGGAGACCTTGACGCCCACCAGCCTTATTTTCTTTCCCCCGGCGGGAAATCCTTCGAATAAAGATCTCGCCGCCCTGATAAGGTCCTCGGCGAAATTAGTCGGCTCCGCCAGGGTGTTCGAACGGGTATAAGTCAGGAACCCTTCCAGCCGTATTTTCAAAGTCACGGTCCTGCCTTTCAGTCCGCCGTCCCGCATCCTGTCGGAGACCAGTTCGCAAAGCCTGAAAAGCTCACGTTCCGCCGTTCTCCTGTCCCCGGTGTCCTCATCGAAAGTGCTCTCGTTGCCGACCGATTTGGCCCGGCGCTCCGGGACCACCTCGCCGGCGTCCATCCCGCGGCAGGCCTCCCAGAACCAGACGCCGTTCCTGCCGAAGAGCCCGGTCAATTCCTGCCGTGTCCTGAGGCCGAGGTCGCCGATAGTGCGGATACCCAGGGAATTGAGCGATGCCCTGGTCTTTTCTCCCACGCCCCACAGCCGCCCGACGTCAAGCGGCTCCAGGAATTCCCGCAGCCCGGCGACGGTCACTTCCAGCAGCCCGTCCGGCTTGGAAAGATCGGAGGCTATCTTGGCCGCCATTTTATTCGGCGCAAGCCCCACGGAAGCGGTAAGCCCGGTCTCTTCCTTTATGCGTTTCCTCATCTCCGCGCATGCCATATAAGGAGAGCCGTGCAGTTTATAGCTGGCGCTTATGTCGAGGAAGGCCTCGTCTATGCTGACCTGCTCCACCAGGGGGGAGAAGGCGTTCAGGACGGCGATAACCTTCTCCGATACAAGGCTGTATTTCTCCATATCCACGGGAAGGAACACCGCCTGCGGGCATTTCCTGTAGGCCAGGGAGATCGGCATCGCGGAACGCACGCCGTATCCGCGCGCCTCGTAAGAACAGGTCGCGACCACGCCGCGCCCCCTGCCCTGCCCGGGGTCGGCCCCGACGACCACCGGCCTGCCGAGGTACGCCGGGTTGTCGCGCTGTTCCACCGCGGCGAAAAAGGCGTCCATATCCACATGCACAATATACCGCTCTTTTTCTTCCTTCATCTCCGGTCCTTCTTTTCCTTCTATCTCCTCCGCTGTCGTCTCATGCTTGGCTCTTGGTTGTGCCCCCAAGATTGTCGACCGCGGACTATGGACTTTTTTCCAGGGCGTCCCGCGTCGCCACCAGATCGGCTCCAAGCCCAAGGAAGTTCTCCGCGATCACCTCTCCCGCGCGCACCGGTTTATTGAGCCTGAGCTTCCTGATCTCCGCCGCGGCCTCGGCCATCCTTGACTTCGCTACCGGCCTGTCCGTCCTGACCGGGACCATCTTCAGCCGCAGTCCCTCCGCCAATATAGTGGCGGTCAGGACGCGGACCGGATTCTCGATCTCGCTGCGGGCATATTCTTCGCCCCTGGGGCATTTATTGCCGCCGACCTTTACCAGGCGGCAATTCTCGACGTCCGCCTCCAGCAGGCATCCCCGCGGGCATTCTATACAGGTGAGTTTTCTTAACATAAGAATATCCTTCTTCTTTACTATGGACTATCGTCTATCGACTGTGGACTGTTTTTTAAGGAACTCCGCCGCCATACGCCCGGCCTCCATGCTGTCGGTGGAGACCGAATCCGCCAGATCGTACACTTTAAAAGCATTGCCGCAGACGAACAACCCCGGGATCGATGTCTTGTTCAATCCTTCGGAAACCGGGGAATTTGTCTTTTTGTCCAGCGGCACCCCGGCCATTTCTATCAACTCGTTCTCCGGTATCAGCCCGACGGAGACCAGAAGTGTGTCGCATTCCAGGGTGAAAGACGAACCTGGGACTTGCTCCATCCTCTCGTCCACCCGCGCCACTTCCACCGCCTCCACGCGGTCCCTGCCGTGCACGCGGGCGATCTTGTGCCGCAGATAAAGAGGTATATCGAAATCCTCCAGACACTGCGCGACGTTACGGGCGAGACCGCGGCTTTGCTCCCTGACCTCCACCACGCCCTTGACCCGCGCGCCTTCCAGGATAAAACGACGCGCCATAATCAGGCCGATGTCCCCGGAGCCGACGATCACCGCCTCTTTCCCGGGCAGCAGTCCCTCTATGTTGATCAGCTTCTGCGCCAGCCCGGCGGAGAAAATACCGGCGGGGCGGGTCCCGGCTATGTGCACCATCTCCCTGGTCTTTTCCCGGCAGCCGGTGGCCATGATCAGGGCCCTTGCCTTCACCCTTTCCATCCTTCCCGGCCGCAGATAAGTCAGCGTTTTATCCGGGGCCAGCCCGACCGCGAAAGACTTCAGGTTCACTTCTATTTCCTTTATATTACGTATCCTGTCGATAAAACGCCGCGCGTATTCCGGCCCGGTGAGCACCTCCTTGAAGTAATTCAACCCGAACCCGGTGTGTATGCACTGGTTGAGTATCCCGCCGAGATACCGGTCGCGCTCAAGCAGCAGGACGTCCCGGACGCCGTGCTCATACGCGGAGAGCGCCGCGGCCATGCCGGCCGGTCCGCCGCCGACTATCACCAGTTCGCGTTCAATCATCGGCCCTGTCCTTCTTTACCAGCTCCGAACCTTTGCCGCGCTTGCTCACCGAAGTAAGGGGAAGCCCGCGCTCCTGCGCGAGTATGCGCATTATCCTGGCGGTGCAGAAACTCCCGTGGCAGCGTCCGGCCTGCGCGCGGGTGCGGAATTTTATCCCGTCCATGGTGCGGGCGCCGCGCCTGACGGCATCCTTCACCTCTTTCGCCGAGACCATCTCGCAGCGGCAGACGATGTCCCCGTAGGCCGGGTCTTTCTTCACCAAGCGTTCAGCTGCCTTCAACGGGAGGGAAAACAGGTGCGGGATCTCCGACTGCCGTGAACGGAAGAAAAGTTTCTTTTTCAGGGCCAGCCCGCACTCTTTCAAAAGCCCGCTGACCATCAGGGCCGCCGCAGGGGCCGCGGTCAATCCGGGTGACTGCATCCCGGCGACGGTCACCAGACCGGGGACCTTTTCCTCGCGGCGGATGATGAAGTCCTCCCCGGCCGCCGGCCGCAGCCCGGCGAAATACGCGATGATGTCTTTTTCATCTATGGATGGTATCAGCCTGCGCGCCCCTGCCAGGGCCTCTTTCAGTCCGGCATCGCTGGTGGTCCGGTCCTCCTTGTCGGCGGCGTCCCGCGCCGTGGGGCCGATCATCGGGTTGCCGTCGGCGGTCTTGATGACCAGCACGCCTTTGGAGACTTTGGTCGGCAAAGGGACCAAAAGATGCCCGGCAAGGTTCTCCAGTTTCTTGTCCAGGATGAATTCCTCTCCCTTGCGCGGGGTGATCCGGAAATCGTTTATCCCGCACATGGCGGCGACGTCGTCGGCGAAAAGCCCGGCGGCGTTGACCAGGAACCCGGAACGGAATTCCCCTTTTGCGGTGGAGAGCGAGAACCGGCCCCCGGCAGCGTCTACGGCCGTCACGGCGCAGCCGGTATGTATCTCGGCCCCGTTCCTGAGCGCGTTCTCGCAGAGATCATATACAAGCCGGTAGGGGCTGATGATGCCGGCGGTCGGCGCATAGAGCGCGGCCACCGCCTGCGGGGAAAGATTCGGCTCTTTTTCCGCCAGCCGGCGCTTATCCAGGATACGCAGGCCGGGAACGCCGAGCATCTCCGCATCGCGTTTCAGTTCCCGCAGGCGCGGGAGCTCTTCTTCGCTGAAAGCGACGATCAATTCCCCGGTTTCCCTGAAATCCACTCCGAGTTCGCGCGCTATCTTCCTCACCAGGCGGTTCCCCTGCACGCAAAGCCTGCCTTTCAGCGAACCCGGGGGATTCTGCGTGCCGGGATGGATGATCCCGGAATTGGACTTGGAGACGCCGAAGGCGTATTCCTCCTCTTTCTCCAGGACGGCGACTTCAAGTTTATAACGCGAAAGCTCCCTGGCGATCGCCGCCCCCGTCACCCCCGCGCCGATAATTATTACGTCGTAGTCCTTCACTTAGTAAGCGTCCTCCGCACCGCGTCAAGCCATCCCCGGTAGTAAGCAGCCGCTTCGCGGCTATCCATACGGGGAAGGAACACCCTCTCCCGCTCCCAATACTTCTCGATCTCCCGCGTGCTTTTCCAGCAGCCGCAGGCCAGCCCGGCCAGATACGCGGCCCCCAGGGATGTGCTCTCGATAACCTTCGGCCTGACCACCTCTATCCCCAGTATGTCGGCCTGGAACTGGCAGAGGAAATCGTTGGCGACGGCCCCGCCGTCCACCTTCAGGCTCTTTATCTTATACCCGGAATCCTTCTGCATCGCCGAGAGGACGTCTCTGCTCTGGTAGCATATCGCCTCCAGCGCCGCCCTGGCAAGATGCCGGGCATTTGTGCCGCGGGTTATCCCGTAGACCGCTCCCCTGGCCTCCGCGTCCCAGTAGGGAGCGCCCAGGCCGGTAAGGGCCGGGACGAAATACACCCCCTGGTTGTCTTTCAACGACCCCGCCATTGCCTCCGATTCGGCCGAGGACCTCATCAGATTCAATCCGTCGCGCAGCCATTGTATCGCGGCGCCGGCGATGAAAACCGCTCCTTCCAGGGCGTAGACCGGGCCGCCGTCCTCCCCGCAGGCCAGGGTGGTGATCAAGCCGTATTTCGATACCGGCCTCTTCCTTCCGGCGTTCAGAAGCAGGAAACAGCCGGTCCCGTAAGTGTTCTTGAGCGTTCCACGCCTGAAACACGCCTGCCCGAACAAAGCGGCCTGCTGGTCACCGGCTATCCCGCAGACAGGTATGCCGGAGGCCAGCCTGCCGCGCCGGGCGGTGCGCGCGAACTCTCCGCTGGAACGCTTCACTTCAGGCAGCAGCCCGGGCGGTATGCCGAATTCTTTCAACAGATCGCGGTCCCATTGCAATTTTTCTATGTTAAAAAGCATGGTGCGCGAGGCGTTGGTGAAATCCGTGGCGTGCGCGCCTCCGGCGCTTAAGTTCCAGAGCACCCAGCTGTCGGTGGTGCCGAAAAGCAGTTTTCCCCGGGCGGCTTTGCCCATGGCCCCGGGAACGTTCTTCAAGATCCACTCGATCTTGCTGGCGGAGAAATACGCGTCTATCGGCAGGCCGGTCCTTGCGGAAAAGAACTCCGCAGCCCCTTTCCTCCTTTTCAGTTCATCGCAGCGCCGCGCCGTGCGCCGGCACTGCCAGACTATGGCGTTATACACCGGCTTACCGGTCTCCCGGTCCCAGACAACGGCGGTCTCGCGCTGATTGGTGATGCCGACGGCGGCGATCTCCGCCCCCGGGACCTGTCCCAGTACCTTCTGTATGGAATTGTTCACGCTGCGCCAGATATCCAGCGGGTCATGCTCGACCCAGCCCGGGCGCGGGAAATACTGTCTGAACTCTTCGTAAGCCATGGCTTTACTGCGGCCGCGTCTGTCGTACAATACGGCGCGGCTCCCGGTGGTCCCCTGATCTATGGCCAGAATATATTTCATTTTATCCTCCCGTTGAGCCAGTCCAGGATATCGTTGAACACCTCTTCCCTGCCCAGGTCCACGGAAAGGGAATGCAGCATCGACGGATAGAAGATCATCTTCTTGTCGGGGCTCTTCAGGCCGCGGAATATATTCTTCGTCCCCCGGGGGTCTACGAAGTTATCCAGATCAAGCGGGACCTGGAAAAGGACCGGACAGGACAGCCTGTCCCTGAGCCTGCCGGCGCGCGCCTCGGCGAGCAGAATGCCGGTCAGCAATACGGGAGTGGCGACCCTGATCTCGCGCTTATCGGTATCCATCACCTGCCGGTAAGCGGGGTCGCGCGTGCACATCTGCGCGGTAAAAGGCAGGAGCATCTGTTTGCGCGGGGCGAACGCGCGGAAGAAAAACATCCTTAAGTAATCAGTGTATTTCACCTTCAACCTGTTCCTGAAGGCCGGGGCCAGGCAGATGAGCCCGTCGAACAGGCCGGGAGCCAGACAGGCGGCCGTGAAAGAGACCAGCCCGCCCATGCTTTCGCCGCAAAGAAATATCTTCCTGCCCGGGCAGTCTCCGGCGATTATGCCGCGCAGGCTCCGTATATCTTCGTAATAAACCCCGAAGGAATCGACGTGGCCTTTAAGCCCCGGCGTCTCGCCGAAACCGCGCAAGTCTATGGCGTAAGACGAGATGCCGGCGCGCAGGAGGAACTCGGCAAGGAACCGCCACCTGCCGCCGTAGGAACCCAGACCGTGCACCAGCAGGCAGGCCGCCCGCGGCTCAACGGCCTCCCATTTCCTGTAGACTATACCGGTCTCATTGTCTAAAACCGCTTCGTTCATCGTCCGGCAGCCCTTCCGATCACGGGAGGTCCGTGTCGTATTCCAACAGGCAGTGCGCGCACCCGTTATACCCGGCGTTGAGCGCCGTATGCACGTCGTTGAACAAGACCCTGTTTGAGGGAAGCATGGCATGCGCGAAAACGCAGTTGTCCACATGCAGTTCCAGCGTCCTGCGGTTCCCCACGTAAGTCTTCGGCGCTATGAATATGTTCTCCATCTGGTGAAAATACCTGTAATAATCGCTGCCCGGGAGGATGGCGCCGTTCTGCGTGTCCCGCGCGGCGTAATCGGTCTCCGTATACTGCTGCCGGCAGTCGATGTTGTCCACCCCGCCCAGCATACGGTAATCGCAGATCCCGTTATCGCTGAAACACAGCAGGCGCTTGGCCAGGACGCAGGAATTATAAAAGGCCGGGAAATTAAAAAGATCGATGTCCTCCCCGTTGAAGGGCAGCGTGTCGCGCAGCGCCGACAGGTCGTCCGGCAGGAGACCGGCCGGGCCGTCCTTAAGATAACGGTAGACGTCCTCCGGCAGCAGCCTGCCGACGGTATTATTGAGAATGTTGTCCTCCACATCGCCGAAGAAATCCGAGGCGTCCTGCAGCATATCTATCAGTTCTTCCGGGACAAGCCCGGACACGAAATCCTGCAGGTTCCCGAAAATGCTCTCCACGAGGCCCTTAAGTTTGGAGAGCGCCCCGCCGAGGACCGCGTCCGCCAGGTTGTCGAGCGGGTTGAGATAATCCTTGAGCGCGGAGAAAAAATCGTCGTATTTGTAGAGCGCGCCCACCATGGCCATAAAACCGCCCTCCGTGCCTATCTTTCCGGCCTTCATCCCGCAATCGAGATATTTGTCCATAAGTTTGCGGGTCTCGTCCCTGCGGGAACTGTGCCAGTTGCGCACCAGCCTCCATAATTGCCGCGACGGGCTCAGGTAAAAGGCGTCGTCGTATCTGCCGGCGGCCTCCGCCCGCCTCGCCTCATGCCAGTCCGCCAGTCCGTAAAGATAAGACATAAGATCTATCGGCAGCCTGGGCAGGACGGAGATGATGGGAAATCCCTGCAGGTGCCGGAACGGACCGGAAGCGTTATTATAAAAAGTGTCCCTCAAATAGGTATACGGCAGTCTCACGCCGGTCTCGTCCATTATCTCGCCGATATCTATGTTGCCGTAAACGAATTTCCTTTTCCGTATGTAGGCGTTGATATAATGCTCTACCGCGATATGTTTGCGGATGATCTCGGCGATCCTGATGGAACGGGGAAAGAAAGTGAGGAAGTCACCGCCGGCGAGCTTGCCCACCCAGTGGTGCCCGTAGACGTCGGCGGCGCAGTGCGCCAGCCAGCCCGCCCAGTAGGCCAGCTGTTTCATCTCGTCGCAATGGTCGTCACCGCCGGAATAACTGCTCCATTCCGCGCGCGACATCCCTTCAAGCATCCGGGCCACGGAGGCGTAATGCGGCCGGTAACCGCTCCCGGACTCCGCGTCGAAACCGTGGAATTCATGGGTGGGGGTCATACAGGAAGGAAAATCAGGGGCGAAATCCGGGCCGACCGCCCCGGCCCGGAAATATTCGGGGTTGCCGGTGACGGCGCGGAAGATATTGCTCCGCATCCTGCCGGTAAGCGCGCGGCCGTCGAGCAGATTGCGGAACGGGACCACGTAGTTCCCGTCGGCCGACCGCGCGCACCTGCCGATCTCGTCCAGGAGGATGTTGGCGATCAGGATGTGAGCAGTGCCTCCCCAGGCGTGGCATAACGGCATACGGGAAAAAAACCGGACGCGGAACCGGCCCAGCGGGATGACGAACAAGACGCGCCCCGCGATATCTTTTTCCTTTATCCATCCGAAATGGCGGCTGTCCGCGCTCTCCCGGGGATTGTCCCCGAGAAGAAAGAAAAACCGCCTGCCCCCGAGAAAAGAAACCGCGGTTATCCTCTTCAGGACGTGTCTGCCGCCGGCCGCCGCCGCCGCGGCGCACCCCGCGCCTATACCGGCGAACCTGAAAAAGAAAGTGTCGCAGACCACGATGTCCCCGTCACGGTAGTGCGGCAGCATAGACCTGCCGCAAACCCTGAAGAAGGAAAAAGGCCTGATAAAAACGAGAACGGCCGCGGTAATGGCCATGAGCGATAAAACGATATCCATAATTCACCGCCTTTCCTGTGGGGGACCGGGTCCGCTTTTCTCCTGCGACAGCAACAGGTTACACCTTAACCGTTCCGCCGTCAAGTGCAGCGGGGACCAAAACTGTATTTATGGCGATTATTTCACTGCGATCGAGGCGTGCTGGAGGACGTAACGTTCACCGGCGCCAAGGAGTTTTTTGATCTCCCCGGACCTCTCGACCGGGATATAATCGGGATGGAAGGTGGTGCGGAAATGGTATTCTACTCCGGAGGAACGCAGGAGAAGCATACTGCGCCTGACCTCGAAATCGTCCGCCTCTTCTCCGCAGACGCGGGCGTAATCCGGCCCGAAAGGCGCCTTGATGTCCATCGCCACGTAATCGGCATAAGGCAGGGCCTCCGCCAGTTTATCGGGGAAGCCGCCGTTGGTGTCCAGTTTCACCAGGTACCCCAGGGAGCGCACACTGCGCATGACCTCAGGCAGATCCTCCTGCAGGGTCGGCTCCCCCCCGCAAAAGACCACCCCGTCCAAAAGGCCGCGCCTTCTCTCCAGCAGCGCCGTCACCTTCTCCAGCGGGACCGTCTCCCCGTAAAGCTCCGGATAGACAAGGCCCGGATTATGGCAATACCGGCAGCGGAAGGTGCAGCCGACGGTGAAGATCACCGCCGCCACCTTGCCCGGATAGTCGATGAGAGAAGTCTCAAGGAACCCGCCGATCTTCATAATCTGTATACCTTCCTGGACTTGAACTCCTCTTTCTTCCCGTTGTTCCACTGGCTGACCGGCCTGAGATAACCCACGATCCTGGAATACACCTCGCAAACCTTGCCGCAGCGCGGACAGTTCTCGTGCCCGCCGGGCACGTACCCGCAGTCCGGGCAGACGCTGAAGGTCGGGGTGATGGAAAAATACGGCAGGCGGTAATTGACGCATATCTTCCTGATCAGCCCTTTCAGGGCCGCGGGGTCGCCGATCTCTTCCCCGACGTAAAGATGCACCACCGTTCCCCCGGTGTATTTTGTCTGTATCTCGTCCTGCAGCTCAAGCATCTCGAAGACGTCGTCTGTATAGTCGACCGGCAGATGGGTGGAGTTGGTATAAAAGGGATGCTCCGCCTTGCCGATGGGCCCGCCCTGCGCCAGCAGTTCCGGATATTTCTTTTTGTCGATCTGCGCCAGGCGGTATGACGTGCCTTCCGCCGGCGTGGCCTCAAGATTATAGAAGTTGCCGGTGGAATCCTGGAACTCCTGCAGTTTGCGCCGCATGAAGTCCATGGCGCGCAGGGTGAAATCCCTGCCCTTTTCCCCGCCCACGCCCTCTCCCAACAGGTTCAGACAGGCTTCGTTCATCCCGACTATGCCGATGGTGGAGAAATGGTTCTTCCAGAACTTCCCGCTCCGCTCTTTGACGTTCCGCAGGTAGAATTTCATGTAGGGATAAAGGTTGTCCGCCGTAAAGACCTCCAAAGTCTTCCTTTTGATCTCCAGGCTTTTCATCGCCGTCTCCATCAGCCTGCCGAGCCGGTCGAAGAAATCGTATTCGCCCGAGGAGAGGAACCCCAGACGCGGCATATTGACGGTCACCACCCCCACCGAGCCGGTCAAGGGAGCCGAGCCGAAAAGACCTCCGCCCCTGCGGCGCAGTTCGCGGTTGTCGATCCGCAACCTGCAGCACATGCTCCTGGCGTCCTCCGGCTTCATATCCGAGTGGATGAAATTGGCGAAATACGGCAGCCCGTATTTGGCGGTCACCTTCCAGAGTATATCCAGGTCCGGATTGTCCCAGTCGAAATCTTTCGAGATGTTATAGGTAGGGATGGGAAAAGTGAACACCCTGCCTTTGGCGTCCCCCTCGAGCATCACCTCGAGGAAGGCGCGGTTGAACATATCTATCTCTTTCCTGAATTCTTTATAAGTGACGTCCTGCGCCTTGCCGCCTATGATAACCCCCTGATCGGCGTAATACGAGGGGACGGTGAGGTCCATGGTCACGTTGGTGAAGGGCGTCTGGAAACCCACGCGGGTCGGGACGTTGACGTTGAAAAGGAACTCCTGCAGCGCCTGCTTCACCCCTTTGTAATCCAGGCGGTCGAAACGGATGAACGGAGCAAGCAGCGTGTCGAAATTGGAGAAGGCCTGCGCCCCCGCGGCCTCACCCTGCAGGGTGTAGAAGAAATTGGTTATCTGCCCCAGCGCCGTGCGCAGGTGCCTGGCCGGTTTTGACTCGACTTTTCCGGAGGCCCCGCGGAAGCCTTCCACCAGCAGGTCGTACAGGTCCCAGCCCACGCAATAGGCGCTGATTATGCCCAGGTCGTGGATATGCAGGTCGCCGGAAAGATAAGCGTTCCTGACATCCTCCGGGTATATCTTGTTCAGCCAGTATACCTTGCTGACCTCCGACGACAGATAATTGTTGAGCCCCTGCAGGGAAAACCCCATATTGCTGTTCTCTTTTACCTGCCAGTCGGAGCGGGACAGGTACTGGTCGACGAGATCGACGTTGAAACGGGAGGTTATCTCGCGCACTCCCTTGCGCTGTTCCCTATAGAGGACATACGCCTTGGCCGTCTTTTTATAGGGGGAAGCCAGCAGCACCTCTTCGACTATATCCTGTATCTGTTCCACGGTCGGGGTGTCCCCCAGTTCAAGCTGCCCGGCCAGGCTGAGGACCTTGATGGTCAGCACTTTTGCGATGTCCTCACCGAACTCGCCGGTAGCTCCTCCGGCCTTGCTTATCGCCTCCGTTATCTTGCGGGAATTGAATTCTACGGTGCCGCCGTTCCTTTTGACTATCCCCTTGAACCCTTCTTTAATGGATATCTCCATTTCACCTCCGCTGTGCCGCTGCGCTGCCGAGAACAGCCGCCCCTGCTGTATTTACACGCGTTACTTTGAACTCACTACGTCAGATTCACGACTTGATGAAGCTCCGCGGGCTGAAGCCCGCGGTTTCCCAAAGCGGAATACTGAGCGGCCAAATCTCATCCGCGCCATAAATGGCGCGGTTTTCTGGCCGCGCATGTATAAAAAAAAACCCGCCTCCGTATTCAGAATCGATAATAGAGAGCGGGTCGGATAATC
>CAZAVF010000016.1:0-31533 GCA_964488935.1 uncultured Planctomycetales bacterium
CCGAAACTCTTATCCCGGCCTCCTTCGGTAACATTTATTAATGAGTCAATAGTGGGCCTTGCGCCGGCGTCCCTGCTGTTATAACTGCCGCAGCGCGGACAAACGGAGATCTTGTCGTCTTTTGTATTTATGTAAATGTGGGTGCATATGGCGCAGAGCCAGACATGGCGGGCATCCAGGGACAGACCGTTCCTGGTCCTGCCCGCGCGCAGCGACAGGAACGCGGCGGCGGAGGCGGCCGTGATTGCCAGCATGAAGGCGCAAAGCGCAAAAGAGAGATCAACGTTCAACATAGGAAGGGGAGAAATCTATCTCCACGTTATGCCACCTGCCGGCCTGGAAATAACGCCGCTGCAGCAAGAGATAATACGCCACCTGCCGCAGCGCTATCAGGTCCGCTTCAAGATTCCCGCAGGAGGCTTTTCTTTTTACCTCGATGTACTCCGCCCTGCCCCCGGCGGCGGGGGTTATCCTGAAAGACAACGCTATGTGCGCTTTTTCCCTGTCTTTGAAATATACCGGGAAACAGGCCGGGAGCAGCGGATACATGGAAAGCGGTTTGTTCTCAGCCCTGAGAAAAACGGGGGCGGCCGCTGGAGAGGATGAGGGCATCCTGTCCGCGGACACGGACGGCGCAGCGGGACGGAAGGATATCCTGTCCGGGAAAAACCTGGACCCGCTTAAGGCGCGGCCGGCCGGAGAGGGCATGCGGAATTTGAACCCGGCCGCGGCAGAACGGAGCTTCCGGCCTGCCTCCGGAGCAGCGCCCTCCAGGTCGTAACGCTCCAATAACCCGGCGCCGAAGAAAACGCGGGGATAACCGCATTGCCCGGTCCGGCTTCCCGTATAACGGAAAGATACGGAGAAAACGCTCAGTGCGATCAGGTGCACAGCCAGCGAAACGAAAGATATGAAACAGACATCCCGCGCTCTCATCCGCTAACGCTCCGTCAGAATGTTTATCCGCTCCGCCCCCGCCCTGCGGCATTTGTTCCAGACCCCGGCAAGCAGGGAAACCGGGACATCACCGGAAACCTTTATCAACAGCACTCGCTCCCGCGCTGAACACGCCGCCAGCCTCCCGGTGATCTGGTCCGGCTGGACCGCCCTGCCGTTCAACAACATATTCCCCTCTCCGCGCACGATAAGTTCGTTGAAGGCCGGGCCGGGATTGTCGCTGCCCACTGCCGGTAAGGTATCCGGAACGAGCGGGAGCCGGCAGAAGCCGCCGGCAGCGCAGACGAAGAAAATAAAAAGAAGAAAAAGAAGATTTAACAACGGGACGGTGGCTACGCTTCCGGCCCAGACCTTCTTGTACCCGGCGTTCATACTGAACCTGCTAAAATCCAAGATACCCCTCCTGCCTGAGCTCAGCCGAAAAGCAGCTCCACCAGATTATCGGCGGCCTTCTCCATTTCCAGCACCTGGTCGTTGACGGCCGAAACGAAATAATTATAGGCAAGAAAAGCCGGTATCGCCGTCCCGATGCCGGCAGCCGTACAGACCAGCGCCTGCCAGATACCGGCGTACAGCTCTGCCGGGTAGAAAGGTTCCAGGGCGGCAGCCCGCAAATGGACGGAATGGAAACAATATATCATGCCGGTCACCGTCCCCAGCATACCCAGCAAAGGCGCCAGTTGAAAGAGCGCCGACAGCAGCGGCAGGCAGGACTCCAGCCTGGGGACCTCGTAACGCGCCGCATTCTCCATCGTCTCTTTAACCTCCTGCCTGTTCCTGTCGAATTTCAATATGCCGGCCTTGAGGATCGAGGCCGCCGGAGCGGACGATGCCTCGCATATCTCAATGGCCTCTTTAACACGGTTGTGCTTTATGTTCTCCGTTACCGCTTCCAGCAGGCGTCCGTTCGCTTTGCGCATCGACCGCAGATGCCCGGATTTCGCGATGATCACCGCCAGCGCGGTCACCGAACAGAACAGGATCGGCCACATCAAGGGGCCGCCGGAAAGAAACAATTCCCACGCACTCATTCCTCCGCCTTTCCTTTCTTCTCCTCCGCCGCAAGACTCTCCAGACGTTCCCTGGCGTATTTCGCTTCCGGCACGGACATCCCGCTTATTTTCCCGTATATCTTCCCGGCTTCCCCGAAATTCTCCCCTCTCTCGTAAATACCCGCCACGCGCAGAAGGGCCTTGAGGGACACGGCACTGTCTGGATAAAGCGCGTATATCTTCATGAATTCCGCCCCGGCCTCCTCTTCTTTTCCTTCGGTCTGCAGTATGTCGGCGAGCTTGAAATGTATCTCCGGCATCTCCTTGGAAGAAACGCATTTCAACGCCTGCCGGTAGCTGAGAAGCGCCTCCTCTTTATTCCCAGCGAGAAGGGAGAGGTCGCCTATCCGCGGAAAAACCAGTCCGGCCATATGGGGATAGTCGGCGAGTATCTCCTTATACAGCTTCATCGCTTCCCCGGTCTTCCCCTGCCGGGCATATATATCGGCCACGGCGACGGAAGCGTTCCCGGCCATGTCCGATCTCCCTTTATCGATCAGTTTCCTGAAATTGCCTATCGCCTCCTCGTACTTTCCTTCTTCCTCGTCTATCGTGCCGATATAATAATAGGCCGCCGGGGCGAGACTGCTGGATGAGAAATCGGACGCCAGCGCGCTGAAATATCTCCTGGACATCACCGCGTCGCCGTGGCGGTAATAATATTCCCCCAGCCACCAGATGACTTCCGGGGTAAGGGTGGAATCCGGATACTTGGAGCGCAGCGCGTTGAAACGCGCCATGGCTTCTTTCTCGTCTCCCATCTGGTAAAAACAATCCGCTATCTCGTACTCGCATTTCTGCACGAGGACGCCGTCGGAAGGATACTGCCTGATTATTTCGCGGAAGATATCCTGGGCTTCCCTGTATTTCCCCTGGTTGAACAGCGCCGAACCCAGCAGGTACAAAGCGTCCTGGCGTATACCGCTTTCCCTGAAGCCGGATAGGAAAGCGCGCAGCGTCTCCGCCGCCGGCAGATAATCCTCCTTCTGGAAATAAGCCAGTCCCAGGGCGTAGGATATCTCGTCCTGCAGAGTGGAGGACGGATAATCGTTCTTCGCGATCTTGAAAGCGGTCACCGCCCCTTCATAATCGGAGGACTTCATCAGCGCAAGCCCCGACTGGTAACGCACGTAATCGTTATACACGCTGTCGGGATATTCCTTCAATATCCTGCGGTAAGTATCGAAGGCCTTCATATATTCCCCGGAATCCTGGTAAGCGTCCCCCACCTGGCAGAGAGCTCCCACTTTCACAAGGTTGTCGCTGCTGGCGGCGGCTATGCTGCTGAAAGCGCCGATGGCGCGTCTGAACTCCCCTTCTTTCAGCAGCGACCAGGCCAGGCCGTACTGGAACTTATCCTTTATCTCGGGCTGGACCGCGTCGCCGTATTCTTTCAAACCTTCTTCGTATACCGAAACGGCATCGCCGAAACGGGACATTGCGTAAAGAGCGTCCCCTTTCCCCAGACAGGCCTGGGCCCTCACGTTGCGGTCCGAGGACCTCGTCAGCAGTTCACCGTAAATGTTCAACGCCCCGCCGTTATCACCGCGCTCGGCGGCCAGCGCCGCTTTGCCCAGAAGCAATATCTCGGTATTCGGCCCGTCAAGCTCCTCCACTCTCACCGCGGAGAATCCCTGACCGGACTTTTCCGTGTTTTTCATTTTAAGGTAAGCCCAGCCGGAACCGAGGCTGGCCAGCGCCTGCAGTTGGGCCGGAGCGTGTCCCGAAAGCACCGCCGAGTACCCGGAGCACGCCTCCCGGTATCTCCCCTGGTAATAATCCGCCTCCGCGGCGTAATAATCAAGATACGCTTTTTTCCGCTCGTCCGCCGGATAAGCCTTCTTCCAGGCCGCTATGCCTTCGCTCAAAGAACGGTAATCGCGCAGATTGTACAGGCATTCAAGCGCTTTGAAAGCCGCTTCGCTTCTAGTAACAATATCGGCTGAAGGCAGACGGGAAGCGGCCGTGAATTGTTCAAAGGCGTCGTTGAACCGCCCCTCCTCGAAAGAACACCAGCCCAGAGAATAAAGAGAGGCGGGATAGTAACGGGAAGACTGGTATTTGTCCGCCACCCTGCGGTAATATTCCCGCGCCTTGAGGAAGTTCTTGCTTTTGAAATGCGTCTCGCCGATCCAGTAAAAAAGGGCGTCTTCCACCGGTCCGGACAACTGCGGATTGGACAACAACGCATCGAGAACGGAAAGGGCATCCTGGTATTTACCCTGGTAGAAAAGGCACTGCCCGGAAAGCAGTTCCGCCTCGGCCTTCCTGGAGGAGAACGGGTAATTCTGGTTGAAACGGGAAAGCAGGCTCAGGCAGACGTCGTAGAAACCGTCGTCGAACGCCTTGCGCGCCACATAGAACGCTTCCGCCTCCCTGCTCTCCGCCGCCTTCTGCTGCGGATATGCCCTGGACTGCGGGGCCGGAGAAAGCAGCGCCGCGGCGGCGAACAATAGGACGGCAACCCCTGGTATCACATGTCTGCTACGCATGCTTTCCTTTCATCCCTTTCAAGCGTTTTCACGACTACCCAATATCCTGCGCAGAAAAATCCCGGTATGCGAACGGGGATCGGCCGCTATCTCCTCCGGGGTCCCGCGGGCCACCACTTCACCGCCGCCGTCCCCTCCCTCGGGGCCCAGATCTATTATATAATCCGCGTTTTTTACCACGTCAAGATTATGTTCCACCACCAGCACGGTATTCCCCATCGCCACGAGTCTCTGCAGCACCGCCACCAGCCTGGCCACGTCGGCGAAATGCAGTCCGGTGGTGGGCTCGTCCAGTATGTAGAAAGTCCTGCCGGTGGCCCTCCTGCTCAGTTCCGCGGACAACTTCATGCGCTGGGCCTCCCCACCGGAAAGAGTTGTGGCCGACTGGCCGAGATGAACATACCCCAGCCCCACCTCATTAAGGGTAGTGAGCACGTTCCTGATGCGTGGTATGCCGGAAAAGAAATCCAGGGCCTCTTCCACGGTCATCTCCAGCACGTCGGATATCGACCTGCCTTTGTATTTCACGGCCAGGGTGGCATCGTTGAACCGCTTGCCGCCGCAGACGTCGCATTTCAGGTAAACGTCGGGAAGAAAATGCATTTCTATCTTTTTAACCCCGTCCCCGGAACACGCCTCGCAGCGGCCGCCGGACACGTTAAAAGAGAACCTCCCGGGCCGGTAACCGCGCATACGTGCCTCCGGCAGGCGGCTGAAGAGCATCCTGATGTCGTCGAAGACCCCGGTGTAGGTACACGGATTAGACCTCGGCGTCCTGCCGATCGGGGATTGGTCCACAACCACGACTTTATCGATCTGTCCCATACCGTAGATCCCTTTATGCGCCCCCGGCCGTTCTTTTGCCCCGTGGAACGCCGCGGCCAGGCCGCGGTAAAGGATATCCTCCACCAGGGTAGATTTGCCGGAGCCGGAAACGCCTGTCATGCAGATGAAGAGGCCCAGGGGAAAATCCACGTCTATGTCCTTCAGGTTATGCTCGCGCGCTCCTTTCACGCGCAGGCATTTCCCGGGGGAGAATTTCCTCCTTTCAGGCGGACAGGGGATGGACAGTTCTCCGCGCAGGTAACGCGCGGTGAGCGAATCTCCCCTTTCGAGCAGTTCTCCGGGGGTGCCTGCGAAGACCACGCTGCCCCCCTGCCGTCCCGCTTCCGGCCCCAGGTCCACGATATAATCCGCCGCGCGGATGGTGGCTTCATCATGTTCGACCACCACCAGGGTGTTGCCGAGGTCCCGCAGGGAACAAAGGGTCGCCAGCAGCTTGGCGTTGTCCCGCTGATGCAGGCCGATGCTCGGTTCGTCAAGCACGTATAATACGCCCGTCAGGCCGGAGCCGACCTGGGTCGCCAGCCTTATACGCTGGGCCTCGCCGCCGGAAAGAGTGGAACTCTTGCGGTCAAGGGTCAGATAATCCAGCCCGACGTCCACGCAGAACTGCAGACGCTTCATGATCTCCTTGAGCGGCTGTGCGGCGATGGCCTTTTCCTGCGCGCCGAGCTCCAGCCGCGAGAAGAAGTCGCGGGCCTCCTTTACCGTCAGCCTGCATATGCCGCTGATGTTCATCCCGCCGACGAACACGGAAAGACTTTCTTTCTTCAGCCGCGCGCCCCCGCATTCCGGGCAGGGCTGGCTGGACATGAAACGCGAGATCTCCTCCTTAAGATAATCGCTGTCGCTTTTCGAGAACAGCCTCGTTAAATGCGGTATGATACCTTCAAAAGGCTTGCCCCCGGCGCAGACTTCCGTGCCGTAAAGCAGCGCCCTGCGCACCCCCTTCGGGAGTTTATTAAAAGGCGTTTCCAGGCTGAAATCCATGGCGGAGGAAAGCTCGCGCAGCAGCCAGCGGTAATAAAGTATGTATCCCCTTCCGCCCCTTTTCCACACTTCTATCGCACCGTCGTCTATGGACCTGCTTTGGTCGGGAATTATCAGTCCGGGATCAAACTCCAGCTTTATGCCCAGGCCGTTGCAGGCCGGACAGGCCCCGTATGGTGAATTGAAAGAAAACGTCCTCGGCTCCATCTCCTGGTAGCTGATGCCGCAGTGAGCGCAGGCGTAATTCCGGCTGTAAAGATCCTCTTTACCCCCGCCGGGTCTGTATATTATAAGAACGCCGTTGCCGATCTTGAAAGCCGTCTCCAGAGAATCCGTGAGCCTGGAGGCGGACTCCGGCCCGGTCTTCAGCCGGTCAACCACGACCTCTATCGTATGCAGTTTGTATCTGTCCATCCGCACGGAAAAGGTGGCCTCATAGACCCTGCCGTCCGCCCTGATCCTGGAAAAACCGGACTTGCGGACCTTATCCAGAACATCTTTATGCAGGCCTTTTTTCCCGCCTACCACCGGGGCCAGGATATGGACCTCTTCCCCGCGGGAAGAAGACAGGAGCGTCTTGACAATCTCCTGCACCGACCGGCTGCTGATCGGCCTGCCGCATTTGTAACAATGCACTTTCCCGGCGCGGGCAAAGAGTACGCGCAGGTAATCGTAGATCTCGGTCTGGGTGCCCACGGTGGAACGGGGATTGCGGGACGCGGTCTTCTGTTCTATGGCGATGGCCGGGGACAATCCCCGGATATCGTCCACCTCCGGCTTTTGCAGTTGTTCCAGGAAAAGGCGGGCGTACGCCGAAAGGCTCTCTACGTACCTGCGCTGACCTTCCGCGTAGATAGTGTCGAAAGCCAGGCTGGACTTCCCGGACCCGGACAACCCTGTGAAAACCACGAGTTTATTCTTGGGTATGGAAAGGCTGACGTTCTTAAGATTGTGTTCGCGCGCGCCGCTGATTATAATATGGTTTTCCATGACAATACGCTGAGGAAAGAACGCGCACCGCCGCAAAGGGTTTCCCCCGGGCGGCGGTGCGCGTTTTATTGCGCTGGTAACGGCTTATCTCTTTTTCTTACCGCCCTTTTTCCCGCCTTTCTTTGCCGCTTTCTTGGCAGGCTTCTTGGCGGCCTTCTTCTTGGTTCCGCCTCTGACCATCTTGGCGCAAGAGACGTCGCCGTCCTTATCGACGAAATACAGGACGCCTACTTCTCTCTTGATGCCGGTCTTGGCAATTTTCTTGGGGCTACCCCCTTTTTTGCCTCCACGGGCCATCTTGGCGCAGGATACATCCCCGTCCTTATCGACGTAATAGAGATATCCTTTTTCGCGCTTTACCCCCACTTTCACCAGTTTCTTCGCCATTCGTTTCACCCCCTTTCATTATGCTGTTTTACCGTTTATGTTGCTCTCGTCCTCACTTCAATCCCCTGCATATGCCGCCGCGGTTCACCCGCAACAATATCATGGGAAACCCTGTTTTGGCCGGTCTGCCCAAAAAGACTCGGATCATGTGCCGACGCTTACCGGGCGGACCATCTGCCGCAGCACCGCCGCGGCGGCAAGCACCGCCAGATAACTGGTCTTACGGTTCTGCGGATGCGGGACGTTCTCGGTCCTCGACGTTATCACCGCCGCCTCAGACTCTATCCTGACCTCGTGTATATTCTTCTTCGCGGAGGGAGAGGCGATTATGCGTACCCCGGTAGCGCGCGCGCCCAGTCCGGCCAGGCTCAGCACCGCCGCCACGTTTATGTTCTGCGGGAAGCAGCGCACGGCCTCATCCGCCCTGCCGTCGAAAAGCACGGTATCCTTCCTTATCGCGGCGGGATCGATCCCCCGCCTGCTCAGATAGTCCACCCCGGAGAACGAAGCCGGGTTCTTAATCGTGGTCAAAGTCACGCTCTTCAGACGCGCGCTTCGCGCTCCTGCGGCGGCCTTAAGCGCGTCTATCCCGGCAAGCGCCCCGCTGGGGACGAAGATACGGGCTCCGGAGCGCCCCGCTTCAAGCATCAACCGCTCCGCTCCTTCCACTATACCGCCGACGCTCATCACCATCACGCTGCGCCCCGCCTTAAGACATTTTAACGCGATATCGTATGAAGCCGGGGCGGAAGCCGCCTCCACGACCAGGTCGGAAGCCTTTATCAGCGTCTTCAGGTCGCGCGCGACCGCGGTCTTGACGGCGAGCTTCAAATTCCGGGCAAGGGCCGAGGCGTTCTCCGCGCGCAGATCGAACAATGCCGACACCCGCATCTTTCCGCCGAATTCTTCCCGGATAATGCGCGCCAGGGACCCGCCTATAGCGCCGCAGCCGACGATACCTATCCTAAGTCTGTCTCCTCTTTTCTTTGCCGGCATAGAAGTATAATACCTCATTTCACGTCCAGAGTCACGTTATCTATCAGCCTTGTCCCGCCTATGCGCACGGCCAGCGCGACCAGGCATTTCCCTGCGCCTATGCTCTTCAACGGTTCCATGGTGCGGGGATCGACGATCTCGATGTAATCCGCTTCCGCCTGGGGATAGCCGCTTATTATACGCCTCATGGATTCTTTTATCCTGGGAGAGCGGCGTTCCCCGGCCTTGACCAGCCTGTCCGCCTCCCGCAGGGAACGAAAAAGACAAAGCGCCTGTTCTTTCTGATTGTCGTCGAGATATGCGTTGCGCGAGCTCAAGGCGAGCCCGCCCGGCCCGCGCACGACGGGAAGGACCGCTATGCGCACCGGAAGGTTCAGGTCTTCCGCCATTCTCCTTATTATGGCAGCCTGCTGCGCGTCTTTCGCGCCGAAATAGGCGGTGCGGGGAGAGACTATATTGAGAAGCTTCAATACCACCGTGGTCACGCCCCTGAAATGTCCCGGGCGTGAACGTCCGCAAAGAACGCCGTCCATGCCGGCCACTTCCACGAAAGTGCGGAAGCCGGGGCGGTACATCTCCCGGACGGGAGGAAGGAACAGCGCGCCCACTCCTTCGGCGCGGCAGATCGATGCGTCGGAGGCGTGTTCGCGCGGATATTTATGGAAGTCTTCGGAAGGGCCGAACTGAAGGGGATTGACGAAAATACTGACCACCACCTCGTCGTTATCGCGGCGGGCTTTTCTGATCAGGCTGACGTGCCCGGCATGCAGGGCGCCCATGGTGGGGACAAAACCTATTTTCCTGCCGCGGGCGCGGGCTTCGGAAGAAAACCCGGACATCGCCTTTATGCTGCGTATTACCTTCATCACTCCTTTTTTCCCCCTCGAGGGAAGATGTTTCATAGAATCTCCAGCAGCGGGCGCAATACGAAATCGCGCCTTAACATCCTGGGATGAGGGATACGCAATGCCGCGCTGCTCACCCTCCTGCCCGCGTACCAGAGTATATCCAGGTCTATAGGACGCGGACAGTTGCGCGCGCCGGGCCGCCTGCCCAGGACGCGCTCTATCTTTTTCAACGCCGCCAGCAGTTCCGGAGGCGGCAGGCCGGTTTCCATGCTGAAAGCTCCGTTCAGAAAATCCCCCTGGCCGCGCGGGCCGCCCGCCGGGGGATTCTCGAACAAAGAAGATACCCTCAGAACTTTTGTCCGCGGCAGCGCGCCTGCCATGGATACCGCCGCGCGGATGTTACCTCGCCTGTCTCCCAGGTTGGAACCCACGGCTATATAGCACAATCCTGTCTTCAGAGCAGTCTCTCCAGGCGTTTCAGCGCCTCTTTGATCCTCTCAACCGGCACGGTAAGCGCCATACGCAGGTATCCCTCCCCGTTCTCTCCGAAACCCACTCCCGGGGTCACAATGATGTTCGCTTTCTCCAGAAGATATGCCGCGTATTCCATAGAGTTCTTTCCCGTGTCCGGGACCTTGAACCAGAGGTAAAACGTGGCGCTTGGCGAATGGACCTGCCAGCCAAGTTTACGCAGCCCGCCTACCAGCATGTCGCGGCGCTCCCGGTAAAGAGCGCTCATTTCCCCGGACTGCGCCGCGCTGTTCTTAAGAGCGGCGGCCCCGGCGTACTGCAAAGCCGTGAAAATGCCGGAATCGATGTTGGACTTCACCTTGGCGAGAGCGGAAACAAGAAAAGAGTTGCCGCAGGCCCAGCCGACCCTCCAGCCGGTCATATTGCAGGTCTTGGAAAGGGAGTGGAACTCGATAACGCAGTCCCCGGCCCCTTCGATGCCCAGCATGCTCTCCGATCTATATCCGTCATAAGACATCTCGGAATAAGCGAGGTCGGAGACCAGTATCAACCCGTGTTTCAGCGCGAACGCCACGGCCTCGGCGAAGAAACCCCTGTCCGCCGTCCTGCCCGTGGGATTATTGGGATAATTAAGGAAGATCATTTTCGCTTTTTTCAACACGGCGGCGGGAATACTCTTCAGATCGGGGAGGAAAGAATTATTCTCCTTCAGCGGCATCAAGTGCACCCTTCCCCCGGCGAGTATCGTCCCCCCTTTATAGGGAGGATAACAGGGGTCCGGGACAAGAGAATAATCCCCGCCGTTGAGAAAAGCGGCGGGAAAATGCGCGATGCCTTCCTTGGAGCCTATCAACGGCAGCACCTCCTTCTCCGCGTCCAGGGAAACGGAGAAACGCTGCCGGTACCAGTCGCGGACCGACTCCCGCAGTAACGGTATGCCCTGGTCGAGGGCGTAACGGTGATTGGCCGGGTCGCGCGCGGCGCGGCAAAGCTCGTCGATGACGTAACCCGGCGTGGGCTGGTCGGGATCGCCGATACCGAAATCTATCACATCCCTGCCTTCGGCCCTGGCCTTACGCTTTGCCTTGTCTATCTCCACAAAAAGATACGGGGGCAGGCTCTTCAAATTATCAGACAACTCGAACATATTTTATATCCCCTCTTCTCGTATAGCGTATCGAGTAGTGGAGCCCCTCGGGCTAATCCTTCGACAAGCTTCAGTAGTGAGCCTGTCGAACTGCTCAGGACAGGCGCCCGCGGCTCCTTCTATTTTCCGGCGAAGCCAATGCTTCGCCGGTACACAGCGTTTATTCGGCTGACTGCTTATTCCGGCGACCTCCCCGGAGCATACCCCCATTCATCCCCGGGTTAAAACCCGGGGATTTCTGGGCTAGGGGATTAAGCATAGAGTTCTAATTACTTCCCGGAACCCAAAACCCAGAACCGGTTTTTAGTTCTAAAGTCCCAGCACGTCCTTCATCGAATACAGCCCCGGTTTCTGCCCGGCGGCCCATTTTGCCGCCTTCAGCGCGCCGAGAGCGAAGAGATCGCGCGTGTGCGCCTGGTGTTTTATCTCGATGCGCTCGGAATTCCCGCAGAATATCACGGTGTGATCGCCGACTATGTCTCCCAGCCTGACCGAATGCACCGGCGGATTGGATGAACCGGCGGCAGAGATGACCTCCTGCATCTTCTTGGCCGTGCCGGAAGGGGCGTCCTTTTTCCCGTCGTGGTGCGCCTCAACTATCTCCACCTTGTAATCCCGGCCGAGCTTGCGGCTGATATCCGCCAGCACGCTGAACAGCACGTTTACCCCCACCGACATATTGGGGGAATAGACCAGCGGGATGGAATCGGAAGCCCTGCGTACCTTCGCTATCTGCTCCTCCGTAAGACCGGTGGTCCCCAGCACCAGCGCCTTATTGTACTTGACCGCATACTCCAGATTGGCGATGCTGGCCTCGGGAGCGGAGAAATCCACGAACACGTCTATGAGGAACATACCGTCCGGATTGGAAGATATCTTCAGCTTGCCGAATTCCCTGCCTATCTGCGGAATACCTTTGCGTTCCAGCGCCAGCATTATCTCGAAATCCCTGTCGCAGGAGGCGATCTCCAGAATGCGCCTGCCCATCCTGCCGCAGACGCCGGAAACACCCAGTTTTATCATCGTTATTTCCTTTCGATCCGGTTATTCTTAACGGATTACTTCTTCAGCAGACCGTAATCCTTCAACGCCGCACGCAGCCTGCCGGAGTTCTCCCCGGACAGGGGGGTCAACGGCAGTCTCAGGTCCGCCTCGCACATACCGAGCATACCCATGGCCGTTTTTACCGGAATGGGGTTGGTCTCCAGGAAGAGCGCTTTCACCAGGGGAAGCAGACGGTAATGCAGTCTGCGGGCCTCGGCCGCGTTCCCGGCGGAATAACTGCCTATCAGGCCTGCGATGTCTGCCGGCACGATATTCGCGGCCACGGAGATCACCCCGGTACCGCCGATGGAAAGCACCGGCAGGGTCAGGCTGTCGTCCCCGGAGATAAGATCGAACTTATCCCCGCAAAGGGCTTTGACGCGCGACATCTGGTCCAGGCTTCCCGACGCCTCTTTAACGCCCACTATATTCTTGCAGTCGGCGGCCAGCCTGGCTATCGTCTCCGGTTCGATGTTGACGCCGGTGCGGGAAGCTATGTTATACAGTATGACCGGTATCCCCGCGGCGTCGGCGACAGCCTTAAAATGTTCGTAAAGTCCCTTCTGGGTCGGCCGGTTATAATACGGCGAGACCTGCAGCGAGGCGTCCGCCCCGGCTTTCGCGGCGTCTACGGTCAGCTGTATCGCCTCTTCCGTGGAATTCGACCCCGTCCCGGCGATCACGGGGACGCGGCCGGCGGACTGTTCGACCGATATTTCTATGACCCTCTCATGCTCGCGCACTGAAAGAGTGGTTGATTCGCCGGTCGTCCCGCAGGGGACGATACCGGAGGTGCCGTTGCCGATCTGGAAATCTATCAAGGACCGCAGTTTCTTCTCATCCACCTTGCCGTTCTTGAAGGGGGTCACCAGGGCGACGATGGAACCGCTAAACATAATAAACTCCTTTGTAGACGATTTTGGCCCCGCCTTCCAACCACACGTCGCTGAAAGAACAGTCCTTTTTCTTGTGAAAATACACTCTGAGGATCTCGCCGCTGCGGGTCAACACTCTGAAAACGGCATTACCTTCCGGCATAGCGAGATGACAGGATGCCGCCAAAGCGGCGGCAGTAGAACCTGTCCCGCACGCGAGCGTTTCCCCTTCCACCCCTCTTTCATACGTCCTGACCTTTAGTGTCCCGGGCCCGGTTATCTCCACGAAATCGGCGTTGGCCCCGGCAGGCGAGAACACCTTGTGATAACGGATCATCCTTCCGAGCGCGTCCACGTCTATGGAATCGAGTCCCTGCACGAAGACCACCGCGTGCGGCACCCCGGTATTGACGAAATAAGCCTTTAAGGCCCGGCCGCCGAGCGGCACATCCACCCCACCGCGGAACCCCTTGGGCGCGGTAAGCCGGATACGGACGCATCCTCCGTTGACACGACAGGATATAAGGCCGGCTTTCGTGTGAAGGTCAAGCGTTTTTCTGCCTGAGAACAAGGCTGCGCAGCGCGCCCCGTTGCCGCACATCTCCGCTTCCGAGCCGTCGGCGTTGAATATCCTCATTCTCACCCCGCCGGAAACCTCATCTTCGAGCAAAAGCATCCCGTCCGCCCCGGCCCCGAATTTTCTGTCGCAGATCATACGGGCCAGCACGGGCAGGCTCCTGCGTCCGGCCGCGAGCGAACGCTTTTTCAGGATGACGAAGTCGTTGCCGGAGGCGGCCATCTTCACGAAATCAATCGTTCTCCCGGAGGATTTCATTTTTCCTGCCATTGGAATCTCCGCATTATTCTATCCAGGTCCTCCATATATCCGTTCAGATCTTCCCTAACCTCACCGCGGCAGGAAAGATTGAATATCACCGCCTGAAGCGCCCCCACGTCGCAAATCACGAAAAAATTGACCTTCCCGGGCGGACACTTTTCGTAGAAATAGGCTTGGCAGGGGTACGCCGAAGAAGAAACGTAAACGGTATCCTTGTGAAAATCATCCAAAGAGCATTCCCCGTCGTTAAAATACTGTTTTTTGACCAGCTTCGCTATATCCTCCGCTTTCAGCCCGGCGCTGTTGTCGAAAGGTATTATCTTTATCCAGGCGTCCTCGTTTATCTGCCTTCCATACCAGCTGCCGTCGGCCGCCCCGGCCGGCAGTTCCTCCGGAGTCCAGGCCGGCGGCATCTCGAACATGTAGACCGCCGGGAACGGCGAGTTAACGTTGACGAATCTCATTATACCGTCGCCGTGTTTGATGAATCTCTGCGTCTCCGCCCCGGCATCCCGGACATGCAGCGCGGCGAAGAACACGGCCGCGGCCAATAAAGCTACGCGGACCGGTCTTTCGGCAAACCCCGGTAGTGAACCTGCCGGACTGCCCGGGACGGACGTCCGCGGTTTCCGTCCGCGCCTGCACGAACATATGATCCCCGGCTTCCCGCCGGCCGCTTCAAACAATGACCTCATTACGCACCAGATCCGCATAATCTTCCCTCCGCCTGATCAATAAAGCACGGTTACCCCGCACCATGATCTCCGCGGCCCTCGGCCGGGAGTTATAATTGGAAGACATACTGAAGCCGTAGGCCCCGGCGCTCATCACAGCCAGGTAATCCCCCTGCCTGAAACGCGGCAGTTCCCTGTCCTTGGCCAGGAAATCCCCGCTCTCGCAGATCGGTCCTACGACGTCCGCTTTCTCCGTCCCGCCGCGCAGGCTCTTCAACGGTTCGATCCGGTGAAAAGCCCCGTATAGAGCCGGACGCACAAGGTCGTTCATTCCGGCGTCGACTATGACGAATTTCTTGAAAGGAGTGTTTTTCACGTAAAGTACCCGGGCGATAAGTATGCCGGAGTTGCCTGCGATGAACCTGCCGGGCTCCATGATCACTTCGAGGCCGCTCTTCTTCAGCACCGGGAGCACCTTGCGGGAGAAAGCGAGGGCGGTCTGCGGGTTCTCCTTATCGTATATGATCCCCAGCCCTCCGCCTATGTTCAGGTAACGGATATCCGCGTCAGCCGAAAGACTGCGCGCGAACCCGGCGACCTTGTTTATGGCGGCGAGGAACGGTTCCCCGTCGGTTATCTGCGAACCTATGTGCATATGCAGCCCGCAGATATCAAGCGAGCGGTATTTATCCCTAGAACGCATTATCCTGGCGGCGTTGTCCAGGTCTATGCCGAATTTATTGGTGATCTTGCCGGTGGTTATGAATTTATGGGTCTTCGCCTCGACGTCCGGATTGATGCGCAAGGCTATCTTGACCCGCCTTCCGTACCTGCCGGCGATAAGATCGATCCTCGCCATCTCCGGCTCCGACTCCACGTTGAAAAACAATATTTTCCCGGCTACGGCTTCCTCTATCTCCCTGTCCGTCTTGCCCACGGAAGCGTAAACTATTCTTTCCGGCGGACATCCGCTTTTCAGGGCCCTGAACAGTTCCCCGCCTGAAACTATATCCAGGCCCGCCCCCTCGGCCACGAGGGTCTTCAATATGCTCAGGTTGGAATTCGCCTTCACGGAATAACATATCAGCGGGTTTATCTCCCGGAAAGCGTCCTTTATCTTGAGAAAATGCCCGGTCAGGGTGTTGCGGCTGTATACGAAAAGAGGGGTGCCGAACTCCGCCGCCGCCCTCTCGAGATCCACCCCCTCACAATATAATTTCCCTTTCCTGCGGACGAAATCGTGCATCTCTGCCTTTCTCACCTGTGCTTAAAGTTCTACCGCCGGCGGCCTGAGCCCGGCCGCTTTCCCGCCGCCGCTCTTCTTCGCAGCCGGGCATCTCCCGCTTCCCGCGGCGTAAACCGGGTCCATCACCCGCCTGACGACGGCGGCGTTGAACGCCGGATGCAGGCGCCGCAATTCCGCGTCGCTCATATCCTCTATCTTTTTCCCCGAGGACTCGGCCGCCTTTATCAGCGAACCCGCGGCATCGTGCGCCGTTTTAAACGGCACCTTCTTCTCCCTCACCAGCCACTCCGCCAGCTCGGTGGCGTAAAAAGTCCTGTCCGAAAGCGCCGCCTTCACCGCCCCTGCGTTCACTCTTATCCCCGGCAGGAACCGGCAAAGCAGCGACAACTCGCTTTTAATATTCTCCACGGAGGAGAACAGGGGTTCTTTGTCCAGCTGCATGTCGCGGTTGTAACTCAACGGCAGCCCCTTCATCAGGGTAAGCGTCCAGACCAGCCCTCCGTAGACCCTGCCGGTGTTGCCTCTCACCAGTTCCAGCAGATCGGGGTTTTTCTTGTGAGGCATAAGCGAAGATCCGGTGCAGAACTCTTCCGGCAGTTCCAGGAAGGAATACTCGCTCCCCGAATACAATATCAGGTCCTCGGCAAGACGCGAGAGATGCATCTGTATGATGGAGAGCACGGAAAGCAGCTCGATTATATAGTCCCTGTCGCTGACGTGGTCCACGCTGTTCTCCGCCGGGACCACCTTGGACCTGTCACCGGAGACCACCGCCTTCACCGCCCTGGCGTAGGTGCCGCTGCCGAGCGAGGTGCCGGCAAGGGCCCCGGCCCCGATGCCGACGCGCAGCCTGCCGTAATAATCGCCGAGCCTCTGCCTGTCGCGGCCGAACATGGAACGGAAGGCGTCAAGATAGAGCCCGAAGGTGATCGCCTGCGCCCTGCGCGCGTGGGTATACCCGAGGAATATGACGCCCCGGTGTTTAACGGAAAGCTTTTCCAGGGCGCCGTCCAGGGAATCCAGCAGCCCGGCTATCCCGGAGCATTCTTTCAGACAGTACCATTTTTCGTCGAACGCCACCTGGTCGTTGCGCGAGCGCAGAGTATGGAGTTTAAGGGCGGCCTTTCCGGCCTCCTTCTCCACCTGCGCATGGACATAGCTGTGGATATCCTCCGCCCCCTCTTTTCCCCGGGGGATGAAACCCGGCCCTTCGCTGCGCACGCGTTTCAGGAGTCGGCGCAGCGCTTTTCCCAGTGCCGCGTATTCGCGGCCGTCCAGCAGCCCGGCTTCACGCAAAGCGGCGATGTGGATCAGAGAATGCGAGACATCGTATTCGGCCAGCCTGAAGTCGTAATCCAATGATCTCTGAAAATCGAAGAACTCCCGGTCCGTCCGTCCGACGAACCTTCCCCCCCACAATTTTCCAGCGCCGTGTTTTTTCATTCCGCCTTTCCCCGCCTCTTCGCCCCTTTGTAGGGCATGGCCCAGAGTTTGATGAACCCTTCCGCCAGTTTCTGGTCGAACTTGTCCTCGCGGCCGTAAGTGCTCAACTCTTTATTGTAGAGACCGTAAGGAGACCTCCGCCCCACGGCCGTGCAGTTCCCCCGGAAAAGTTTTAGCCGCACGGTCCCGGTGACTTTCTCCTGGGTGGAATCCACGAACCTGCCGAGCGCTTCCCGCAGAGGTGAATACCAGAGACCGTTATAGATCAGCTCCGAATATTTAAGCGCGATGCCCTCTTTAAAATGCGCGAGTTCCCGGTCGAAGACAAGACACTCCAGTTCCTTGTGCGCCAGGTAGAGGATGGTCCCGCCGGGCGCTTCGTATATCTCGCGCGATTTTATCCCGACGAGCCTGTTCTCCACCATATCATAACGGCCCACGCCGTGTTTCCCGCCGGTCTCGTTGAGGTCCTGGATCAGGGCGTCCAGCGGCATTTTCCTGCCGTCCAGAGCGCACGGCACCCCTTTTTCGAAAGAAACCTCGATATATTTAGGAACGGCGGGAGCGGCGGACGGACTGCGGGTTATCATATACGCGTCCTCGGGCGGCTCCTGTTCCAGGTCCTCCAGTATCCCGGCTTCTATGCTGATGCCCCAGATGTTCCTGTCTATGCTGTAAGGTTTCTTCTTGGTCACGTCTATGGGAATGCCGAACTTACGGGCATACTCTATCTCTTCTTCCCGGGACTTGAACTCCCAGTCCCTTACCGGCGCGATGATCTCCAGACCCGGTTCCAGGATACCCGCGGTCACCTCGATCCTGACCTGGTCGTTCCCCTTACCCGTGCATCCGTGCGCCACTGCCGAAGCCTTTTCCTTACGGGCGATATCCACCAGGTATTTGGCGATCAACGGGCGTCCCAGCGCCGTGGCCAGCAGGTATTTCCCCTCGTAGACGGCGCCGGCCTTGAGCGCCGGAACGATGAAATCCTCTATGAATTCCCCGCGCAGGTCCTTTATGTACACCTTGGACGCGCCGGCGACCAGGGCCCTTTTCTCTATCTTGCCGAAATCTTCCCCCCTGCCCAGCCCCTGGCCGAGGTCGGCGACAAAACAGATGACTTCGTATCCCCGTTCCTTAAGCCAGCGGACTATGCAGGAAGTATCCAGTCCGCCGGAATACGCCAAAACCACTTTTCTCATTTTGTTCTCCGTCTCTTGATTGGGCGGCCGGCTGTCACCCCCTGCCGCGTCCTCCCAGGAACTTCATCAATATTGCCTTCTGCACGTGCATCCTGTTCTCCGCCTCGTCGAAAACAACCGAATGCCTTCCGTCAAGGACTTCGTCCGTTATCTCCTCCCCGCGGTGCGCCGGCAGGCAGTGCATAACGAGCGCGTCTTTCTTTGCCGCGCCCAGGAGCCTGTCGTTGACCTGGAACCCCTTGAACGCCTTCTTCCTCTTCGCCGACTCCTTCTCCTGCCCCATACTGGCCCAGACATCGGTGTAAATGACGTCCGCTTCCGCGGCGGCTTTTAAAGGGTCCCTGAAAAGCTTTATACTGCTGCCGCGCGAAGCGGCCAGTTCCGAGGCCTCAGAGACAAGTTTCCTGTCGGGCTCGTAACCGGAAGGAGCGGCGATGCGCATGTTTATGCCCAGCTTGGCGCAGACGTAGACAAGGGAATTGCAGACGTTGTTGCCGTCGCCCACGTAGACGAACGTCATCTTATCCATTTCCCTGCCCTTCTCGATCACGGTATAGATGTCGGCCAGCGCCTGGCAGGGATGGGAAAAATCCGAGAGCCCGTTTATTATGGGTACGGAGGCGTATTCGGCCATTTCCAGGACGTTGTTGTGCGCGAAGGTCCTGAGGACTATCCCGTCCACATAACGGGAAAGCGTTCTGGCGACGTCCCGGGTCGCCTCCCGCACTCCCAGTTTTATCTCGTCCGGCCCCAGATAAATACCGTGCCCGCCCAGTTGGAATATCCCGACCTCGAAAGAGACCCTGGTCCTGTTGGAAGGCTTCTGGAAAAGCAGGGCGAGCGTCTTGCCGGAAAGCGAGCGCGAATATCCGGAAGGGTTTTTCTTCAATTTGGAGGCCAGCGCGAATATGCTTTTTATCTCGTCGGCCGTAAGATCGTTTATGGAAATCAGGTCTTTCTTCACTATCCGTTCCTCCCTGTCAGCCTTATCGGCGTCCCTTCATTGAACGCGGGCGAGCGCCCCGGCAAGGATACCTGCGGCCTTGTTTATCTGCCCCCTGGTAACGTTCAACGCCGGCATTACACGCAGCACTTTTTCATGCGTACAGTTTATCAAAAGTCCCTTGTCCCTGCAATACTCGACCACGCCGTCGCCGGGGACGGAGAGTTCAATGCCGAGCATCAGACCCATGCCGCGCACATCCTTTATCACCGGGTACTTTTCCTTTAAAACGGAGAGCCGCTTTTTCAGGTATTCTCCCATCTCGACCGCGTTCTCCAGCAGCTTCTCCCTGCGGATAGCCTTCAACACCGCCAGGGCCGCCTTGCAGATAACCGGACCGCCGCCGAAAGTGGAGGCGTGCATACCCGGACCCAGCACGCCCGAGAATTCCTTCCCGACCGCCATAAGCCCGATCGGCAGACCGCCGCCCAGCGCCTTGGCCGCGGTAAGCACGTCCGGCACGACGCCGTAATTCTGGTAACAGAACATCTTCCCGGTCCTGCCGACCCCTGTCTGGACCTCATCCACGATAAGCAGCAGCTTTTTACGGTCGCAAAGCTCCCTCAGGGCGGTGACGAACCCCTTTTCGGCCACGTTGATGCCTCCTTCTCCCTGTATCAGCTCAAGCATCACCGCAGCCGTCTCCGGGCCGGCGGCTTTCTCCACCGCCGCGATGTCGTTGAAAGGAACGCTTTTGAAACCGGCCAGCATAGGCCCGAAACCGCGCTGGTATTTCTCCTGGCCGGTGGCGGCAAGCGCCCCCATGGTCCTGCCGTGGAAGGCGTTCTCGAAAGTGATGATCCCGTACCTGCCATTGCCGAACTGCCTGGCCAGCTTTATCGCGGCCTCGTTGGCCTCGGCTCCGGAATTACAGAAGAAATACGACGCCGGGAAGGTGTAAAAAGACAACTCCCTGGATAGCTGTGCCTGGCAGACGTTGTAATACGAGTTCGGCACGAATATCAGGCGCGACACCTGGTCCCTCACCGCCGACATCACCTTGGGGTGGCAGTGTCCTACGTTATTCACCCCCCATCCGGGGAAAAAGTCCAGGAAGACCCTGTTGTGGACGTCCCAAAGCCTGCTCCCTTTGCCTTTGACGAAGACCAGGGGTATCTTGCGGTAAGTGGGAAGTATGTGCCCTTCGTATTCCCCGAATATCTCTTCTTTTTTCATCTGCGCTGAAAAAGACTGTTAATGGTTTATCTCCGTACCCACGCCCTGGTCGGTGAATATCTCCAGCAGCAGGCCGTGCGGGATCCTGGCGTCGATTATGTGCGTTTTCTTTACCCCCGAGGTCAGCGCCTCGATGCAGGCGTCCACCTTGGGGATCATCCCCTGCTGGATGACCTTATCGCGCATCAGCTCGCGGGCCTCCTTGATGTTGATCGCGGAGATGAACGAGGACTGGTCGTCGGGATTTCTCATTATACCTTTTACGTTCGTCAGCAGCACCAGCTTTTCCGCCCCCAGGGCGGCGGCGATATGCGAGGCGGCCTCGTCGGCGTTGACGTTATATCCTTTGCCGTCCGGACCAAGCCCCATCGGCAGCACCACGGTCACTTTGTGTTTCTCCAGCTCGGCGGAGATGATCCCCGCGTCTATGCGCAGGATATCCCCCACGTAACCGAGGTCTATCTTGGCTTTCTTCTTCTCGGTGAATATTATCCTGTCGGAACGTCCGTTCAACCCCGCCACCCTGCCGCCTATTTCGGACATTTCCGCCACGATGATCTCGTTAAGCTTCTGCAGTTCCTCCTCCACCAGGGCCAGGGTCTCCTCGTCGGTGACCCGCATGCCGTCGACGAACTCGGTCTTTTTCCCGGCGCTGCGCATTCTGTCGCTTATATTGGGACCGCCTCCGTGCACAAGCACCGGGCGCAGCCCCATGAAGCTCAGAAAAACGATGTCCTCAAGAACGCCTTTTCTTATCTTATCTTCCCCGAGGATGCTGCCGCCGTACTTTATCACCACCGATTTATTGTGGAAACGCTTTATATACGGCAGCGCTTCTATAAGCACATCCGCTTTCTTTATCGCTTCTTCCATCTCTTCAGTCCTCGCTTGCGGTTAACTGTATTCCGCGTTTATTTTTATGTACTCCGGCGTGAGATCGGAAGTATAAACCTCGGCCTTGCCGCGTCCGGAGCCGAGAGAAACATACACGTCGACGTCCCTGCGTTTGAGAGAACCCGCTTTCAGGCGGATCTTCCCCGGGTCAAGCTTTATGCCGCTGGCGCCGAGCGCGGCGACTATCCTGCCGAAATTCCTGTTCTCGCCGTATACCGCGGTCTTGAACAGGTTCGAATTCGCCACCGCCAGCGCGCCGGTCCTGGCCTGCCGGTCGTTCAGCGCCCCCTCCACGCGTATGCGGATGAACTTGCTCGCCCCTTCCCCGTCCCTGACCATCATCAACGCCAGTTCCCGGCAGACGGTCTCCAGGGCCGCGGAAAAAGAAGAATAATCCTTTCCCCCTGCGATCTTTCCGGCCCCGCAGGCGCCGTTGGCAAGCAGGACGACATTATCGTTGGTGCTCATGCATCCGTCCACCGTGATACAATTGAAAGTCGGAGCGACCGCTTTCTTTAAAGCGGCGTTCAGCGCGCCCCGTTCCACGGCGGCGTCCGTAAAGATAAAACAAAGCATCGTGGCCATGTCCGGGGCGATCATCCCCGCGCCTTTGGCCACCCCGCAGACTGAGGCCTTCCGGCCCGAGACCTTAAAATATGCCGTGGCCCCTTTCGGGAAGGTATCGGTGGTCATGATCGCCCTCTGCGCTTTTTTGATTCCCGCGGCGGATAACGAAGAGATCAGGCGGGGCACGGCATTCCCCATCGCAGCGGCCGGCATGCGTTTGCCGATAATGCCGGTGGAAGCGGAAAGGACCTGCCGAACGTCTATGGAAAGTCCGGCGGCAACGCGCCGGCAAAGATACAAAGTATCCTCTATCCCCTCTTTGCCGGTATAACAGTTGGCGTTACCGCTGTTGGCGATGACCGCCCGGAAACTGCGGTTTACGCGCAGATTCCTCATATTCACCGTCAAGGGAGCGGCCTTCACCATGTTCCTGGTGAATACCGCCGCGGCGGTTGCCGGGAGATCCGAATAGAAAAGCGCGAGGTCATCCGCGGAAGACTTCTTCAACCCGCAGGACGTTCCCGAAGCCTTGTAACCTTTGGGCAGAACAGCCCGCCGTATGAAACAGTTCATCTTTAAAGCAGCCCCGCTTTCTCGGGGAACCCGCACATTATGTTCATGTTCTGCACCGCCTGCCCGGCGGCGCCCTTCACCAGGTTATCAATGGCGGAGATCACGATGATCTTATTCGCCTCTTCTTTTATGCCTATGTCGCAGAAATTCGTGCCGCGCACGTCTTTCAGCCTGGGGAAGGAACCTTCCTCTTTTAAACGGATAAAAGGTTCTGTCTCGTAGAAATTGGAATAAAGCCTGCGGATGGTCTCCGGAACGCCGCGTTTCCTGCCTGCGGCGGTTTTCCTGAAACAATAAACCGTCTCCAGTATCCCCCGTTCCACCGGAAGCAGATGCGGGACGAAAGTCGCCTCCACCTTACTCTCGGAAAGCCGGGAAAGCACCTGGTTTATCTCCGGGATATGCTGATGCGTATTAACCTTGTAAGCCTTGAAATCCCCGTCGACCTCGCAGAAGGAGAGTTCCTTGACCAGTTTGCGCCCGGCGCCGCTTGCCCCGGACTTGGCGTCGATCACCAGGGTATCCTCCCGGATAACGCCGCAGGCGACCAGCGGGGCGAGAGCCAGTATGGCCGCCGTGGGATAACACCCGGGGTTGGCGACGAGTTTAGCCCGTTTGATACCGTGCCGGTAAAGCTCGGGGAGACCGTATACCGCTTTCTTGAGATTGGATGCGTCTTTGTGCGCGGCGCCGTAGAACTTCTCGTAAACGCGGCGGTCCTTGAAGCGGTAATCGCCGCTTAAATCTATGATCATCTTCCCTCTGCTCAAAAGATAAGGGACATAATCCATCGATACCGTGTGCGGCAACGCGAGAAAGACCAGCTCGCAGGCGGCGGCGATGTCCTTGACCAGCGGGGCAGAGAAGGCCGCGTTAATCCTGCCGGAGAACTGGGGGAACACTTCCGCGACAGTCCGCGACTTGTATGTCTGGGAGAAAAGGCCGCCGATATGGACCTGGGGATGCCTTGATAACAATTCGATAAGGATCTCTCCCGTGTAACCGGATGCCCCTACCACACCCACATTCAACATTTTATCAATCCTTCCGTGGAGGAACGCCTATATATGATTTTTAATTATACCTTCCCCGCGGTTAAAATCAAGTTTTTTATCGTCGGACGGCATGGGAAACGCCTCGGTACCTCACCGCCTCTGCCGCGCCGGAGCGCAAAAAAAACCCGCTTCCCTTTTGAAGGGAAGCGGGTGAGATCGCCGTTTTATATTCCGGCCGGTCTTACCTCTTGGTCCACTGGAAGCGTTTACGCGCCCCCTTCTGTCCGGCCTTCTTCCTCTCCTTCATCCTGGGATCCCTGGTAAGGAACCCCTGCCTGCGCAAAAGCTCCTTGGTGTCCGGATCCGACTGCACGAGGGCCCTGGAAATACCGTGGCGCAAAGCCCCGGCCTGGCCGGTAAGCCCGCCGCCGCGGATATTTGCCACAACGTCGTATTTGGTGGAAACGCCGAGGACGACCAGGGGCTGCTTGGCGAGGATCCTGTCCGTCTCTCTTATGAAATAAACATCAAAAGGCCTTTTGTTGACCGTGATAGCCCCGCTGCCCGGCAATAACTGCACCCTGGCGATGGCTTCTTTGCGCCTTCCCACTGAAATGAATTTAGTCTTGTTGTCCATATCCTTTCAAACCCTTCCGTTTTTCCTTACAGGCCGCCGCGGCCGCCTGTTCTTAAGATCAAAGTTCGAACGATGCCGGCTGCTGCGACTGCTGTTTATGCGTTTCTCCCGCATACACTTTAAGCTTCTTGATAAGATCCCTGCCCAGAGGTCCGCCCGGCAGCATTCTTTGCACCGCAAGCCTGACCACCATCTCCGGTTTCTTGGCCAGCATAGTCTCCAAAGGAACCTGTTTAAGCCCTCCCGGGTAACCGGAATAACGGCTGTAAACCTTCTGCTTCATCTTGCGCCCCGTGACCTTCACCTTGGCGGCGTTGATCACGACCACGCCGTCGCCGGCGTCCATGCAGGGAGAGAATACCGCCTTATGCTTCCCCCTCAACAGTATCGCTATCCTGGTAGCCATCCTTCCCAGGACCTTATCCTTGGCATCGATCAGGTACCATTTGCGTTTAACGTCTTCTTTGCGAGTTACGAATGTTCTGTTCATAAAACTGTCCCGTGTTGTATGTTGCGTTTTCGGCGGGCAAAGCCCGCATTTGTTCGTGGTCCCCATTTAAGAAAAAATAATGATATCACAGAAAACCTGGCCAGTCAATGTTTTTTTTAGCCGTACTTCACTTCCACCAGGCATAAGCCGCCCGGCGGAGCGGATTGCCCGGCGAACCTGCGGTCCGCCGATTCAAGTATCCTGCGGATGCTGCCGGCCGGCAGCCTGCCCCTGCCGATATCAAGCAGGGTCCCGGCTATGTTCCTGGCCATGTTGTACAGGAAACCGTCCGCCTCCATATCTATAGAAATAATGCCGTCCGCGCGGTCAAGCCTCACCTCGATAGAGAACATGCTGCGCACCGTCCCTCCCTTGCGGGGAGAACCGGCATTCTGGAAAGCCCTGAAATCATGCCTGCCGCGCAATTCCCGCGCTTCACGCCGCATCAGGTCCACGTCAAGCTTGTAAGAACAATGATGCACCATGCCCCTGAGCAGCGCCGGAGGCGCCCTGCGGTTAAGGATGGAATAACGGTAATGCTTGCTTTTTGCCGAGAACCTGCTGTGAAAAGCCCCGGGGACTTCCTCAGAGGAAAGCACCGATATATCACCGGGGAGAAAAGCGTTCAAGGCCTGCTGTATCCTGTCGCAGGAAAGCCTCGAGGATATCCTGAAATTTACGACCTGTCCAAGGGCGTGCACTCCGGCGTCGGTGCGCCCGGCTCCGGTCAGCGGCGGCTGGCGGCCGAAGAGCCTGCGCAATGCCGCTCCCACCGACCGTTCCACCGTTCTCTCCCCTTTTCCCCTCCCTGTACGGTTCTGTTTCTGCCAGCCGCGGTAACGGCCGCCGTCGTATTCGAGCACCAGTTTTATGTTGCGCTGTTCGGTTAACGGAGTCATATCTGTCCGGAAGGGAGCCCCGCGGAAGGCCCGTATCACCTGCTCAATATTTCCGCTATCTGCACGGCGTTGGCCGCGGCCCCCTTGCGCAGGTTGTCCGCCACGACCCACAGCCAGAAACCGTTCTTCACGAAAGGATCGCGCCTGACCCTGCCGACAAAGACCTCGTCCCTGCCGGAGACGTCTTTAGGCATCGGGTAAACGCCTTCCGCCGTGTCGCCGCACAGAACGATCCCCGGCGCGGCGGAGAGGACTTTCTTGATCTGCTCCGCGTCCGCGTCGCGGGAAGTCTCCAGGTAGAGCGACTCGGAATGCCCGATCATCACGGGGACGCGCACGGTGGTCGCGGAAACGCATATCTTGTCGTCATGCATTATCTTGTGCGTCTCTTTGACCAGCTTCCATTCCTCGGAAGTATAATCGTCCTCGGCGAACCCTCCTATCTGAGGAAAGACATTGAACCCTAACTGCTGCGGCATCGATCTCTCCGCGCCACCCAGATTGCGGATATCGAACCCGTTACGCACCGCTTCCGAGGTTTCCGCTTTAAGCTGCTCGACCGCGCCTTTCCCGGCGCCGGATGCGGCCTGAAGAGTGGTGACCACCACCCGCCTAACCCCGAAAGCCTTATGGACGGGGGAAAGAGCCACTACCATCTGGATGGTGGAACAGTTCGGGTTGGCGATTATCCCTTTGTGTTTGAATGCGTCCTGCGGATTGACCTCGGGGACAACCAGCGGCACGTCCTTTTCCATGCGGAAATCCGCACCGTTGTCGATCACCACCGCGCCGCGCTTGACCGCCTCGGGGGCGAATGTCACCGCCGCCCCTTTCTCCCCCTCGGTGCCGGCGAACAACGCGAAGTCCACCCCCTCGAAACGCTCCGGGGCAACGGCCTTTACCGTGTAAGTAGTCCCGTCCACCTCCATATTGCGGTCCGAACGCGCCAGCACGCTCAGTTCATTTACCGGGAATTTCCGGTCTTTCAGGCAGCGCAGCATCTCCACGCCGACAACGCCGGCGCCCACGACGCACACATTATATCTCTTCATTTTCTCGTAAACCTCCGTAGTCCGCTGTTAAATAAGTTCTTTAAACAGCGCACAGAGCCCGCCAGCGCATCGGCGGCGGACGGTCGACTCTCTACTTCCGATTCCCAAGCATCAAGAACTTATTTTACAATACACGCAAACCGTTATTTTAAATTCTTCACTACCAGGTCGCCGATCTCGGACGTGGAATATCCCATCTTTCCGGCAGCCAGGGAAACCAGGTCCTCGCGCACGATCTTTATCACCGCCTCTTCGATCGAGGCCGCGGCATCGCTTTCCCCCAGCGTCTCCAGCATCATCGACACGGCGCAGACGGCCGCCAGAGGATTGATCACGTTCTGCCCGGTGTATTTTGGGGCTGACCCTCCGATGGGCTCGAACATCGAGACGCCCTGCGGGTTTATGTTCCCTCCGGCGGCGATGCCCATGCCGCCCTGGATCATCGCGCCGAGATCGGTGATGATGTCGCCGAACATATTGTCCGTTACTATCACGTCGAACCACTCCGGGTTCTTGACGAACCACATAGTGGTGGCGTCCACGTGGGCGTAATCGGTCTTGATATCCGGGTATTCCCCGCCGACCTCCTCGAAAACCCTCTGCCAGAGATCCCAGGCGTAAGTAAGCACGTTGGTCTTGCCGCAAAGAGTGAGTTTCTTTTTCTTACCGCGCCTGCGGCAGTATTCGTAGGCGTACCTGACGCAGCGCTCCACTCCCTTGCGGGTATTATAGGAGATCTGGGTGGCCACCTCATCTTTAGTCCCCTTGTCGCGGAACTCCCCCATCCCCTTGTATAAACCTTCCGAGTTCTCCCGGACCACAACGAAATCTATGTCTTCCGGCCTCTTGCCCTTCAACGGGCAGAATTTATCGTTATAGAGCCTGATGGGCCGCAGGTTGATGTACTGGTCCAGGGAAAATCTGAGTTTCAGCAGTATGCCGGTCTCCAGTATCCCCGGCTTGACCTCCGGGTGGCCTATCGCGCCCAGGTAAATGGCGGAATATTTCTTCAGTTCGGCGATATCGGAATCCTCCAGGGTCTTGCCTGTCTTAAGGTATCTCTCCCCGCCGAAATCGAAGGTCCGCCCGGTATACGAGAACCCGAACTTCACGGAAGCCGCTTTCAGCACTTTCAAACCTTCCGCCACCACTTCCGGCCCGGTGCCGTCGCCCGGTATCACGGCTATATCGTATCCCCTCTTTTCCATTTCTACCCCTCTTCTATGCATTTGATGAACGCTTTGTTCAGTATCAGCGTGCTGCGCCGCATCGGTATCTTGAAGAACCCGGAACTGACGGTCACGCCGGTGACGACTATGAAAGCCCTCTTGTCGTCGTTTATGAAATCCTGTATCCTTTCCCCCTGGTTTATGTAGATGGTCCCGCGCACGGATGAGAAATCAGTACAATGGATGGTTACGAGTTTCCGCTCCTTTTCCACCTTCATTTTTCTTCTCCTGTTTTGCGGTCACGTAATTGATAAGTCCGCCCTTTTCCACGATCCCCCGGAGGAACCCCGGGAAAGCCCGCGTGCGGTATTTCCGGGACGTCGTCAGGTCCGATATGTCCCCGGTGCCCAGGTTGATCTCTATGATGTCTCCGTCGGAGATCTCGCCGGTGTCCTGCAGCTCCACGAAAGGCAGACCGATGTTGATCGCGTTGCGGAAGAATATCCCGGCAAAGCTCTTCGCCGCCACGGCCGCGACCCCGCATCCCTTCAACGCCAGCGGGGCGTGCTCGCGGGAAGAACCGCAGCCGAAATTCTTGCCGGCGACGATGATGTCCCCCTCGCGCACTTTCCCCGGGAAATCCGGGGCGATATTTTCCATGCAATGTCTTCCGAGCTCTCCGGCGTCCGTGGTGACCAGGTATTTCGCCGCTATGATATCGTCGGTATTGACGTCGTCGCCGAACTTATGCACCCTGCCTTTTATCAACATTTCATATCTCCTCCGGATGGGTGATGCGCCCGGTGACCGCGGAAGCCGCCGCCACCGCCGGATTGGACAGATAAACGAACGATTTCGGGCTGCCCATTCTGCCGATAAAATTACGGTTGGTGGTGGCAACGCACGTCTCCCCCTCGGCGAGTATCCCGACGTGGCCTCCGAGACAGGGACCGCACGTCGGAGTGGAGAACACCCCTCCGGCGGAAACGAATATCCCGGCCAGCCCCTCGGCCGCGGCCTGCATATATATCTTCTGGGTCGCCGGTATTACTATAAGGCGCACTCCCGCTTTGACCTTCCTGCCTTTCAACAGCCGCGCGGCAATCCTCAAGTCCGAGATCCTGCCGTTGGTGCAGGAACCTATCACCACCTGATCGACTTTTACCCTGCCGAGCTTATCCACCGGCTTGACGTTCTCCGGCAGATGCGGACAGGCCACCTGCGGCTGCATGCCGCCGACGTCCCATTCATAGATCTTCTCGTAGGAAGCGTCCGGATCGGAATGCAGTTTCATCCACTGTCTGCGTTCTTTTATCCCGGCCTTGCGCCCGGCTTCCGCCACGTATTCAAAAGTAGTCTCGTCCGGCTCGATCAAACCGGCCCTGCCCCCGGCCTCGATAGCCATATTGGACATGGAGAACCTGTCGTCCATGGGAAGACTTTTTATTGCCGGGCCGGAAAATTCCATTATCCTGTAGATGGCGCCGTCCACGCCGATCCGGCCGATGGTGAACAGGACAAGGTCCTTACCGCCGACCCACTTGCCCCTTTTCCCTTTATAAACGAATTTAACGGTCGGCGGCACTTTAAACCAGCATTTACCGTCGATATAAGCACGGGCCAGATCGGTGGAACCGATACCGGTGGCATAAGCGCCGAGCGCCCCGTAGGTGCAGGTATGAGAATCCGCCCCGATGACCAGGTCACCGGGAACGACCAGCCCTTTCTCGGGCAGCAGGGCGTGTTCTATCCCCATGCGTCCCACTTCGAAATAATTTTTTATCTTCTGGCAGGAGGCGAAATCGGCCAGCACCTTGCACTGGTTGGCGCTGCGCAGGTCCTTTGCCGGGGCGAAATGGTCCGGGACAAGGACTACCTTATTCCTGTCGAAGACCCGCGCCGCCCCGGACTTGCGGAATTCCTCTATAGCCAGCGGAGCGGTTATATCGTTGCCGAGCGCAAGATCGACTTTCGCCTCGATGAAATCGCCGGGTCTGATGTCCTTGACCCCGGCATGCGCCTTTAATATCTTCTCCCCTATCGTATAACCCATATTCCCCTTTTAAAAGACCGCTTCTGAATGCACCACTACATTGTAAAATAAGTTCTTAACACTTGAGAGTCGAGAGTTGACCGTCCGCCGCCGATGCGTTGACGGACTCTGCGCGCTGTCATACTAAAAACTAATTTGACAGCGCACTACCCCTTGAATTGTTTCACCACCAGGCTGGCGTTGTGCCCGCCGAAACCGAGGGAATTCGACATCGCCGTCTTAACCTTACATTCCCGCGCTTTATTCGGGACATAATCAAGGTCGCACTCCGGGTCGGGCTCCTCGTAATTTATTGTGGGAGGGACTACCCCGTCCCTGATGGCAAGACAGCAGGCCAGGAATTCCACTCCGCCGGCAGCACCCAGTAAATGGCCGGTGACCGATTTGGTGGAACTCATCATCAATTTAGAAGCGTGCGCGCCGAAAGCGCTTTTCACCGCCGTCGTTTCTATCTTGTCGTTAAGCTTTGTGGATGTGCCGTGGGCGTTTATATAGTCGACTTCCTGGGGGTTTAACCCGGCGTCATTCAAGGCCCATTTCATCGCCAGCGCCGGGCCGTATCCGCTCGGGTCCGGGGCGGTGATATGATAAGCGTCGCAGGACATGCCGAAACCGGCCATCTCCGCGTAGACCTTCGCCCCCCTCTTCACGGCGTGCTCCAGGCTCTCCAGGACCACTATGCCGCATCCCTCGGACATTATGAACCCGTCGCGGTTCGCCTCGAAAGGCCTGCTCGCCTTTTTCGGGTCGTCGTTCCTGGTCGACAGCGCCTTAAGAGCGCAAAATCCCCCTACCCCCAGCGAAGTGATGCAGCTCTCGGTCCCTCCCGTCACGACAACGTCGGCGTAACCCTGCTGTATCATCCGGAAAGCCTCGCCTATGGCATGGCTGCCGGAGGCGCAGGCCGTGGTCACGCAGATATTCGGGCCTTTGAACCCGAAACGTATGGCGATGTTGCCGGCGGCCTCGTTGACGATCAGCATCGGGATCAGAAAAGGCGTTATACGCGACGGTCCGCTCTTCAGGACCACGCTGTGCTCTTCTTCTATTATCCGCAGGCTTCCTATGCCGGAACCGACAACCACGCCCACCCTTTCCGGAACGCAGTTGTCCGCGGTGATGCCGGCGTCGTTCACCGCCTGGTAAGCCCCGGCGATGGCGTATTGCACGAACTTCTCCATGCGGTTCACTTCTTTTTTGTTGAGACCGTACAACTGCGGCTGGAAATCCTTGACCTCCCCGGATATCCTGGCGTCGTAAGCGGAAGCGTCGAAAACAGTAAGCTTGTCTATGCCGCTTATGCCTTCCTTAAGCGAATGCCAGAAAGAACCGACATCATTGCCTACCGGTGAGACCACGCCAAGTCCGGTGACCACTACTCTGTTTTTGTCCATAATAACGGCTCCATTGAAAGGGTCGTTTATCCGCTTGTACAAGGACGGGAAGCCCGTAAGGGCATATATCCCGGCCTGCCGGCTGTATAAAAATTACCCCGCCGACGCGGTAAGAAGGCGGGGTAATTCGGGACTT
>CAZAVF010000017.1:0-31127 GCA_964488935.1 uncultured Planctomycetales bacterium
CTTTAGTAACAGCATAGCGGATATCCCTTGACATTCCCCGCGGATATGCTATATTTATCGCAAATAAGAGATGTGCGGTAGTTATAGTAACTACTCAAACTCTAAGCCACAGCAAATATGATGAAAAAAGAAATAACGGCCCAGGAAGTGGTCAGGAAATTCAACATCCCTTATCATACGCTGAATTATTACACGGCCATGGGGCTTCTTCAGGTGCTTGCAAAATCAGGGAATCAGCGTATGTATGAGGAGAAGGAGGTCAGGTCGCGTTTGCGCAGGATAAATACCCTGAGCAAAGAGGGGTATCCTTTGCACCTGATCCGCAAGAAAATAGTCGGCATTTAGTACATTTTCGCACAAGTTTCTGATGACCGGGAATCGAAATCAGATCGTCCCGCCACTGAAGCGTTGGCGGACACAGTCTCGCCGAAGCTTTAGCGGCGGATTCCGTGCGCTGTTTAAAGAATTTATTTAACAGCGCACTATCCGAAGAGGGGAATATGAGTTATTATCGGCTCCTCGGCCTGGAAAGAGAACCGTTCTCGACCAGTCCGGACCCGGAGTTCTTCTATGAATCGCAGGAACACCGCGCGGCGTTGATGCGGCTGCTGGTGGAGATACGCCTTAAACGGGGTTTGAGCCTTATCCTGGGGGACGTGGGGGTGGGAAAGACCACGCTCTCCCGCAGGCTCCTTCAGATGCTGAAAGAGAGGGAAGATATCATCTTTCATCTTATCCTCGACCCGACTTATGATAACGAGCAGATCTTCCTTGAATCGCTGGTGAGGACTTTCAAGATAGAGGTGGCAAAATCCTGCCCCACGACATTGGATTATAAGGAGATATTGAAGGATTATCTGTTCATGAAAGGGGTCCAGGAGAATAAAACCGTGGTCCTGGTGGTGGATGAGTGCCAGAAGCTCAACCAGACGTCGCTGGAAGTGCTGCGCGTGCTGCTCAATTACGAGACCAACGAATACAAGCTCCTGCAGCTGGTCTTGTTGTCCCAGCTGGAGGTGCTGCCGAAATTGAACCAGATGCCGAACCTCTGGGACAGGATCAGCCTGAAATACATGCTCAATCCGCTGGATGAGCGTGAGACTAAAGAGATGATCAATTACCGGCTGAAGGTGGCCGGGTTCAATTCCAGGGGCAGCCTGTTCTCCAACGACGCTATAGCCGAGATACAACGGTATACCAAAGGATATCCCCGCAGGATATCCATGCTTTGCCACAACGCTCTAAAGGCCCTGATCATGTCCAACCGGGTTTCGGTGGACGCAAGAGTCATCTGGGATATCATAAATAACGATGTAAAACTTACGGCGGTCCCGGCAAATATATGATATTATATGGACAATAAGAATCTGACCCCGGAAGAAAGACTGTTGAAGATAATCGAGAATCCCGGCAACCAGTCGCCCGGCATAATCCGCCGTCCGGCGGGGGAGGCGGGAAGCAGGGAAAACGCGCAGGCCGGAGCCTCCCGTATCTTTCAGTTTCCTGCGGGAGGACTTACTTTAAGAACGGCGGTACAACTGGCAGTCGCCGCGGCGGTATTGTCCACCTTGTTCCTGTTGTACGATTACGTATCCGTTTCCCGCGATTCATCCGAAAGGCTCAAAAAGGCACTTTCCCGCGGGACGGAAGGCGGTTACTCCGGGACCGCGGCGGAGAAGGCGCCGGCATTGAAAGAGCTGCTTGGGGCGGCCGGCAAGCATAACATATTCGCTGTAGAGCCCGATAAGGCGGAGAGCCTGCTCTCTGCGGAAACGGCCCAGGCAATCAGCACTTTGAAACTGGTCGGTATATTGTGGTCGGAAAGACCGCAGGCCATGGTGGAAGACACCAAGAATTCCAAGACGTATTTGCTCAACGACGGCGATTCCGTCAACGACCTCAAGGTCAAGAAGATATACGTGGATAAGGTGATATTAAGCAAGGACGGCAAGGAATGGGAATTGCGTTGACGGGATCCCGCTGCCGGACTTTCCAGAAGTTAACTATGCCGATCAATCCGGGTTGCAGATTGTCCAGGCGTTTAAAGATAGCGGCGGTCTCTTTCTTCCTGACGGCCGTCTGTTTCCCCGCTTTTTCCGCCGATCCTCCGGCAGAACAGTCCGAAGAAGCTTCTGATTCCCCTGCGGGCAGCCTGCCGGGGAACGTTCCCGCCGGCCCGGCCGATCTCCAGACCGGCAACGATCAGGCGCCCGCTGCACCGGAACCGGCTCCCCCTGAAACGCTTCCCGCGGATACCGCGCAGTCCGGAAACGCCGCCCCGCCTCCGGACGCCGGAACTGCTGCGCCGAAGAGCGAGGTCAAACTGGACGGGATCAAGACCTCCGGGGAGAGGCTCTCGCTCGATCTTAAAGGGATAGACATCGTAGAATTGTTCCGTATCCTTTCCATGAAGATGAATCTTACCATCGTGCCGAGCAAAAGCGTGACCGGCAGGGTGAACATCTTCATGAATTCGCTCACCTTCGACGACGCCCTGGACGTGATCCTGATGAGCCAGGACCTTGCCTGCGACAAAAAAGGGAATATAGTCAATATCATGACCTCCTCCGAGTATGAGAAGCTTTACGGCAGAAGGTTCAATGAAAAACGCGGCTTCAGGAGCATAAAATTGAAATACGCCAAGCCTTCCAACGTATTCAACGCCTTGAGCCTCGTCAAGTCGGACATAGGAAAGATCATCGCCGACGAGACCTCCGGCACCCTGCTTTTGATAGACATCCCGGAGAAACTGGATCTAATGGAGAAGACAGTCGGGGATCTCGACCAGCCCCTGCAAACGGAGTTTTTCGATCTCAAGTACGCAAAGGCGGCGGACATAAAAACGCAGTTGTCCAACGTGATCACCGGAGGCGCCGGTGAGGTCTACGTGGATGAGAGGTCGAGCAAACTTGTCGTTTCCGACCTCCCGGAGAAGATGAAGAAGATCCGGCTGATGGTCAAGGCTTTCGACGAGGCAAGCCGCCAGGTATTCATCGAGGCGGAGATAGTCCAGATCACTTTGAAGGATGAATACCAGCGCGGCATAAACTGGGAAGAGGTGTTCAGCGATTCCCTGAATATCGCCGGGACTTTGCCCGCGTCGCCTTCTTTTACCCCTTCTCCGCTTTTGACGGCGGATAACCTGCAAATGACCATGGGCGTCCTGGAAAGCGATGATTACACGGGAACTCTTCAGCTGCTGCAGACTTACGGGGAGACCAAGATACTTTCCAGCCCGCGTATTACCGCCGTCAACAACCAGGAAGCCAAGGTCATGGTCGGGGCAAGGGAGGCCTACGTGACCCAGACGCTGAGCCAGGGCGACACCACCACCGTTACTTCCGAGAGCATCCAGTTCATAGACGTCGGGGTCAAGCTTAACGTTTCCCCGACCATAAACCAGGACGGTTTCGTTACCCTGAAGATAAAGCCGGAGGTCAGCTCGGTCCGGGAGACGCTTAAGACAGGACTGGGAAGCATAGTGCCCATAGTGGAGACTTCGGAAGCGGAAACCGTGGTCAAGGTAAAGGACGGCTCCATGATCATGATAGCCGGGTTGATGAAAGACGACAAAAGGAACGACGTCACGGGTGTTCCTTTGTTGTCCAAAATACCAGTGATCGGCGGGCTTTTCGGAGGCAAGGCCTCGCTGCGCAAGAAGACAGAGCTGGTCATTTTCCTCACGCCCCACATAGTCTCCGGGGAAGCGGTGACATCCGGAATGGAGCCGGAGAAATGGGTCCCGCCGGACGTCCTCACCGGCAGCATGAAGGAAGATATACTGAACCGCAAAATGCAGGGGATAACGCCCCCGGAGAACCGGGGCGGCAAGTCTTCTGCGGGGAAAAAGACGGTTAAGCCGGCCGCCGAGGAATCGGCGATGGACCGGATGGAACTGAAACTGAAGGGGTTGAAGAAATATTGATATGCCTATGCCCGGGGCCGCAGAGTATCGATCCCGGGCAGTCCGCGGTCTGAAAACCGCGGCGCAGGAAAATAAGCCGCCTTGGAGGTGAACATGTCTGGGAAAATACTGGTCGTTCTGGCCGTCGTTGTTCTTCTGCCGCAGTGCAGGATTCTCGCCGCCGGCGGGGACGCCGAGAAGCAGCTGCGCAGTAAGATCGACGATCTGCAGCGGGAGAATGCCAAATTGGTGGCGGAATTACATGTCCAGAACGCGGCCCTCTCCAGGTCGGAGAAGGTCAATTCGGAGATGAAACAGCGGCTTGAAAAGAAAACGGCCGCGGAAATGAAGAAAAAAAAGAGCCGGCTCTCTCCAGCCGAAGCAACGGCGGAAGCGGCCGCGGCGATGGGGGATGCCATCCTGTATAAAGAGCTTGGGCAGGGGTATCTTAAAGAGAAGCAGTTCGAACAGGCGATAAACGCTTTCGAGAAGGCGTTCTCGCTGGACGCCAATGACGCGGCGGTCTGTTACGACCTGGGGTTATTGTATAAACATCAGCGGAACGACAACAAAAAGGCGGTCACTTATCTTAAGCGTTATCTCGCGCTTGCGCCTCTGGCCAGAGACGCCGAGGACGTAAAATATCTTATCCGTATGCTGGAATACAGCGGCCAGTCCTACCCATGAATAAGATATTGTTGATCGCCGCCGGCGGGATACTGCTTGCAGTATCTCTTGGCGTGGGTGCGGCTATGTATTCGAGGAACGTTTATCTTACCGGCCAGCTCGGGCAGTTGAATAAAATGGTCCAGAAGGCGCAAGAAGAGCTTTCCGTCATGCAGTCGGAAAGGGAGAAAGTCATGCAGGAGAACGAGCGCCTGCAGAACGATTCGGTGTCGTATCTGGCGTTGAACACGAAACTGCAGAACGAGAACGAAACGCTGCAGAAGGACCTGAAAGAAGCGCAGCGGGCGATAGGCGACAAAGAGGGCGACCTGAAGCTGATGCAGGGCCAGCTTGACGAAACGAAGAGAGATCTGAAGAAGAGCGGTAATTACGTCCAGACCGCCGAGAAAGCGCAGCAGGGGCTGCTGCTGCTGCAGAAGCACATAAGACAGGAGCGCGCCGTTTATAATTATAATCTCGGGGTGGCGTATACGGGCGCAGGGTATTACGATGAGGCGATAGAGGCTTATTTGCGGTCGCTTGAATTGAACCCGTCTAACGCCGACGCCCATTATAACCTCGCAGTTGTTTATGACACCGTCAGGCAGGACCCGGAGAAGGCGGTAGAGCACTATAAGAAGTACTTGGAGCTGAAACCGGGGGCTTCCGATTCCGGGGATATCCGTGAAGCGATCGAAAGGCTGAAATAATGAGGCCCCGCGGACTGATAATCAGAGTGAACGGCGGTGATGTAGTCCGTCCTTAAAGGCGCCGCAGAAGTACAGTGATCAGGGTGAGGTATGCGGATACATAAGTTGAGCATTATAATTCTTCTGCCCGCCGCCTGTTCGGTCTATCTGTTTGTTCTATGCATCGTCACGGCCGTGAAGATAAGTAATATAGACGATATCGCGAAAGCAAAGCATGCCGTGAAGCTGATGGAGGCGAAGGCGGCTTTCGTTAAAGACCTGTCGCGCGAACACCGCGCTTTTACGGAAGAATACGGCAGAAAAGCCAAAGAACTGGCGGCGGAAAAGGAACTTTCAAAACGGCTCGGATCGGAGCTCAAACCCGGGACCGCCGTTAAAAAAGAAAAAGCAGGCCGTCTGCGCAGGCCTTGACGCGGCCCGCAGCGGCTGCGGTGATATGATGACAATAGAGAGGAGATAACCTTGGGTCAGCATCAGGATGTGCTCATCGCGCGTATGCAAAGGAAAGTACGGGTCCTGAAGTTCATATGTCTTCTTCTTTTAACCGCTGTCGCCGGCCTGGCATGGTATATCCTGGCTTCCCGCGTGACTCCCGCCGTGGACAAATCGTACAAGCAGCAGGAGGTCGTCCCGCCTTTCCAGAAAGAGGTTGAGGGTATAATCGAAAAACTGGAGTATTCCGGGCTGCCTATGCTGGAACAGCCCGACATTTTCGTGAGCATAGACCCGGAGGACAGGCTCTGGACGGTCCATAACATACACCGTTTTGATGATAACGGGAATCTTATCCTGGAGGGCGGCAGATACGGCACCTGCGGCGAGCTGGCTTCATATACTTATAAATTAGTCGAGCCTCTGTTAGGCGACGCCTACGATATCGAATTCGTGCGCGCCGTGCAGTCCGGTTATTTCCAGACACCGAAAGCCACGCATATGGCCCTGTTCATCACGCCTAAAGGCGGAGCGCAGGGGGACAGCGATATCTTCGTTCTGGACCCGTCTTTTCACCGTTACGGCAGGCTCGATGAATTCGAGGATTATATGTTCAATGAGAGGATGCGGAACGTCCCGTTCGTGGAGGGGAAAGAGCGCGACATGACTTTGCCTATTTCCACCGCTTTCCCTTTGCTCATAAAGAGGAATTATTTGCTGGCGATCGTGGTGGAGGATGTTAACGGCGCATTCGACAAAGATAATTTCGTGATCGCGGTCACCGTGACCAAGAAATATAATTTTGCGGGCAGGTATCTGTTCGCCATCCGCTCCGCGAACGGCAACAAACAGGTCCTGGAGAACAGGCTGCTTTCCAAGAACCTGCTGGAAGATAAGGAATATGAGGATTTAAAGGCGCGGATCAGGGGATTCTTTGAAATTATAGCCGCTCAATAGATTTTCGTATGCCGTGTTATATCCATAAGGGGGGACCAAAGTCGGGGCGCCGGATGATTGATAAATACGGTATTTGTGGTATACTTTATGTAGTTGAATTGTATCTCGATCCGAAAAGGCAAACTCCGGGTAACCGGAGGGCGCAAAGTCATGCTTCCTTTGCGGTAGATAAGGAACGGCAGACTGCCGAAGATAGGGGATATATGTGATTTGATCCCGGGCAGACTGCCCGGGTTTTTTTTACGTTTTGCCGTGTCATGCCACGCATAGAGGAGTGAAAATGGAGAAAATACCACGCATTTACATCGAAGGCTCCGTTTATTACGTCACCTCCCGCGGAGACAACGAGAAGATCATCTTCAAAGACGCCGGGGATTTCCGGACATACATCGACTTATTGAAGAAATATAAAGAGCAATTAGGCTGCAGGGTGTTTTCTTTTATTCTCCTTCCGAATCACGTCCATCTGCTCATAGAACCCAAAGAAGGATGCACCGTTTCCCAGATAATGCACGCCTTGAATTCCAATTATACCAAGTATTTCAATTCCCGTTACGGAAGGAAGGGGCATCTCCTCCAGGAAAGACCCAAGATCACTATACTGGAGAAACGCGGTTATCTGCTGGGGGTCAGCGCGTATCTGCATAAAAATCCGTCCATATTGGGGCTTACCGATGATCCGCTGGCTTATGAATTCAGCAGTTACAGGGCATACGCCGGGGGAGGAGAGGGATGTATTCTCGACATGGAGGCGGAGCGCCGGGAAGTGGCGGCGCTTTTATCGGAGGTCGCTGCCGGTCCTTTGACGTATCCCGAATATCTGGGTTCGCTTCCGGCCCCGGAGATGGAAGCCCTTGGCAAGGAACTGGATAGAAAGAGCATCCTGGGCGGCGATGAGTTCGTCGGTAAAGTACGGTCTGAAGTCGAGAGAGAGAGAGCTTCGGCCGCGGCCGGTACGCAGGGAAATAATGAGGTGTTCGCGCGCCGGGCGAAAATGCTTATCCCGGTTTTCTGCGTGACAGCAGCTGCGCTGCTGATCGTGCAGATGAACCTTAAGCATAGACTGAAGACCATATCCCATCAGAAAGATATGGAATACAGTGAAAGGCTGATGAAGGACAGGGAGTTCATCAAAAAGGACCTGCAGGAATTATACCGCGCGGACCTGGTATCTTACCAGGCGATGCAGAAACGCCTTGAAATAGAGAAAAAGAAGGTGAAGGAACTGACCGACGAAAGAGAAAAGGAAAAAGGCGGGGCGAAGTGAAAAAGCCCGGGTATAGGAACGCGGCGGCGGTCTTTGTATCTCTGGTCTGCCTGTTATTTGCTGCGCATAACGCCTACGGCGCAGGCGACAAAAGGTCAATAGAGCCGGGGAAAGGATTTAATGTAAGTTTTGAAGTCCCTGTATTCCTGCCTCCTGAGGCGGTGGAAGGTAACGCGGAGAAAGGGGCGGTGATCTTCGGGACAAAGACCGAGCGCGGGATGTTCGAGCGTCTGTTCGCCGTTTACTGGGGGAAAGAGGCTGTGGATATCGCGGCCGTCCTCCCGGCTGAACGGTACGCAGTGTCTTCCGGGGAACCGGACGGAGAGAAGGCGGTCGAGGTGAACGGACACCCGGCAGATTTCTCCGGAATGACGGTGAATATCACGCATCCCTGCGGCCAGGTATCGGAAGGGAGTTTGCTGGTCTGCCGTTTTCACTGTCCGGAGACCGGCAGGTATTTTCTTTTCCTGGATCTGCTGGAGACGGTCACTAAAAGTGAATTCCGGGGTATAGTAGAGAGTTTCAAGTGCCACTGAAAGGTCCGGGCTGGAACTATGGAGAGGATATTGACCGCGCTGGTCATAGGGTTGTCCGCGGAAGGGCTGTTCATCTGCCCGTTCCTGGCTTTCGGTCTCACCCTATCGGACAGGTACGCAGGCCTGAAGTTTCTTCTCGGCAGGCTGACAGGCTTGCTTATCTTCGGCCTGATAGTCTCTTTTCTGGGGCGTTCTTTGAGCATCGACAAGAAAGTGGTGAACCTGATATTCGGCACAGCGGTTGCCGCCATGGGAGTTTATTCCCTTTTTACAGCCCGGGGTCATGCCGGAAAGGGCGGCAGTGCCGTGCCGGGCAGGGTGGGTTTCGGGATGGGGCTTGTGCGGGGGATGTTGAACCCGGGCAGGAAATACATTTATCTTGTGCCGTTGATACTGGGCACGAGACTGTTCCAGGGAATGCTTGTTTCCCTGGCTTACGCTTTGAGTTCATCTGTTTATCTCTCCCTGGGGTTTGTTTCAGCCGGTCTGCTGGAGAGGGTATCTCCGCACAGGCACGTTATAAAGAGAGCGGGAGGTATAATTCTTGTGCTTATGGGTTTCTTTTACATATATAAAGCCTGGAGGGGCGTCAGATGAATATTTTCGGCCGCTTCCTGCGTAAAAGGACCTTTCGTCTCGACAGGCATCCCTGTTTTTCTGAAACGGCGCATTCGCGTTACGGCAGGGTGCATCTTCCGGTCGCCCGCGACTGCAACATCGGCTGCAAATACTGCCTGCGTTCCCTTAATATAACGGAGGACAGGCCCGGTGTGACGGAAAGGATAATCTCCCCGGCCGAGGCCCTGGAGAAGGTTAACGAGGCGCGCAGGAAATACTGCATAACGGTCGCAGGCATAGCCGGTCCGGGGGAGTCCCTGGCCAACGAGGAGACATTCGAGACCTTCAGGCTGATAGAGAAGTATCACCCTGATCTGATGAAGTGTCTTTCCACCAACGGGCTGCTGCTTACGGATAAAATAGAGTTATTGAAAGAGCTCAAGGTGGGAACGATCACGGTGACCGTCAATACCCTGGATGCCGGGATCGGAGGGGAGATATACGGTTTCGTGAATTTCAACGGCAGGATGTATGAAGGCAAGGAAGGCGCGGCCATCCTCATCGAGAGGCAGAAGGCCGGGGTCTCAAAGGCCGTCAAGGCCGGGTTCACCGTGAAGATAAATACCGTGCTTATCCCGGAGATCAACAGGAGCCAGGTCCCCCTGATAGCTAAAGAATACTCGGAGCTGGGGGCGCACATAATGAACATTATCCCGCTTATCCCGGTTTCGCGCATGAAGGACAAAAGGCCTCCCGACTGCGGTGAGTTACAGGATGCCCGGGCGGCTTGTGAACCTTATATAAACCAGTTCCGGAAATGCAGGCAGTGCAGGGCCGACGCCTGCGGCATCCCCGGCCTGGAGGAAAAGAAGGCCGCGGGAAGCACGGAGTATTTTCATGCCTAAGTACGGAGCTGAAGGAACGATAAATATGAAGAACAGGATATACCGCCGATTATTGAGAACTTTGGTGTCGCTGGCGGCGCTTTCCGTATGTTCCCTGTATTTATGCTCGGGGTCCGCCTTCTGCGAGGAATACTATAACTTCAGCCAGAGCGACTGGAGGGGCGGCGCCTCCACGGATACGGCAAAACATCCGACCAACAAGAGCAACTGGACCAAATACTCCTCAAAAAGCTCCAATCTTACCACCAGCACCACGGGAACGCTGATCATGTCCCCCCTGACCTTGACGCTGACGGACGATACCGACGAGGACTTTTCCCTGGGAACGAAGAGCAACGTGGTGGTCTCCGGCAGCGGGACCTCGGCCAAGGTAGAGATCAACACGGTCTACCAGGATCCCTTCTGCAGCGCGCTCGGCGAATGGTCCAGTCTTCCTTTCGCCCCTTACATGGGAAGGACGTCCCCGCTGGTGAAAGCGGGAGATTACATCTATTCCTTATGGCAGAGCGGCAACGATAACAAGTCTTTCGCCCGCTGGTCAATCGCAGACGAGAAGTGGGAACTGATGGAGAGCATACCCCTGAGCACCGGCCAGGGGGCGGCCCTGGCCTACGACGGGAATGATGTGATATACGCCCTGGTGGGCGGCAACAGGAAGGAATTCTACGCTTATAAGATCTCGACCAATACCTGGTATGCCAAGGCCAACGTTCCTTCCGCCATAGGTTACGGCGGAGCGATCGCCATCGTAGCATCCACCGGCCGCGCTTACGCCTTCTGCGGTAACAGCAGTTCGGTTTTCTACAGGTACGTCATCCCCTCGGACATCAATGCCACCGGTTCCTGGTCAGCGGTTGAATCCGCTCCTTTTACCGTCAGTATCGGAGCCTCTCTTTGTTATCCCAAGGCGGATTCCCCCTATATTTACGCCTCCGCCGGAGGAGGTTCAACCACTTTCGCCAAATTCGATTATACGGCCAGTTCCAACGCCTGGACCACACTTTCCAACTGTCCCACCGGCCTGACCTGGGATTCCGACGTGGTCTATCCGGGTTCCGGCGATTATCTTTACGCCTGGTACGGCGCCGGCAGGTGGTTCGGCAGGTACGCCATAGGCTCCGACACCTGGGAGAGCTCGGCTTATTCATCCACGCTCGCCCAGAACGTGGAAATGCCGGCTTTGCCGTTCTACATCAACAGCAGGATGTACATTTACGACGCCGACGGCAGCGGCACGGAATTGCGCCTGTTGAGCAACCACAGTTACAGTTCCACTTACCGTTATTATCCCACCACGAAAAAATGGCGGGAAGAGTCGGCTCCCACTTTTGACTTCTACCTCGGCGGCGATACCGTGTATGTGGAGTCGGAAAACTCTATTTATTCCATCAGGGGCGCCGGCTCAAAGGATTTCTACCGTTATTTCTTGACTTTTAATCCCGCTAATTCCAGCAATACCGCGGTTTCTTTCCAGTGGGAGAAGCTCTCCAGTATAAGCTTCACCGGGAACACTTCCGGGGTATACAGGGGCGGTTCTTTGGGGTATAAACAGGGAGACGGCTATATATACTGCCTGCAGGGATATAACCTGAACGGTTTTTCCCGCTATAACATGTCTTCGCAGAGCTGGGAGCAGTTGACGGCCCTGCCTCAGACCATGTATTACGGCAGCAGCAGGCTTGTGGTCACCAATGATTATGTATATTGTCTGGGAGGCAGGGATGTCTCCGCGGGCTACACCGCGAATCTATACAGGTACGACAAGTCCGGCAATACCTGGACCACGGTAAGCACCAATCCCTACGGGACATTCCAGACCGGGGTGTGCGCGGCTTACGACGGCTCGGATTACATATATATGTTCCGCACCAGTTCCAGGTCGGAATTCATGCGTTACAGGATCTCGACCAATACCTGGGAGCGAAGGGCCAACCTGCCGGATTGCTGGCGATCCAATTGCCAGGGATGCCTCGTCTATTCTTCCTCGGAAAACGCCGTTTATTATATAGAAGGCGCGGGCTGCAGTCTGGAGTTAAGGAGATCTTTCTTCAAGTACAATATTGCCACCAACTCCTGGCAGACACTGCCTTTTCCTCCCGTGTTAGAAAGAGGCAGGGCATGCGCCAGCAGCACCGATTTGTATTACATTTCTTATTACAACTACGGCGGATTCCAAACGTATAATTTTGCCAATGGAGAGTGGAACAACCCGCTGGTGAACTATGCTTTCAGCCCCAGCAGGAACATCTCCGGCAGCCTGGTGGTAAAAGGCGATTATATGTACCTTTTCTCGAACAGATGGTCGAACTACGTCTGGAAATACTCCATCAGCCAGAAAAAATGGGTGAATCTTATCAAAATGCCGTTCAACGTGCACGGGGCGGGGCAGAGGGCGGTCTATCCCGGCAGCGGGGATTATATTTACCTCTCGGAAGGGGACATGAACAAGAATTTCTGGAAATACAACACCGAGACCGGCGTCTGGACGCAGATAAACTCCAGCCCTTATCTGTTCACCTACGGCGCGCGCATGGTCAGCGACGGCAGCAGTATCTACGTCTGCCCCGGGGCCTACAATTCCACCACTTTCCTCAAATTCACGGACGACGAGTCGGGCGGTTCCTGGATCGCCCTGACCTCGATGCTGGAGTCGATCTCCAACGAGGGGAACGGCACCTGCGTTATCCCCAGCGGAACTTATAAAGGTATTTACATGCTCAAGCAGTCCGGCTCGGTCAAGTTCACGAAATACAGCATAGACAGCGACACCTGGGGATATCTCACCGACGCCCCATGGTCTACCGGCGATTACTGTTATCTTATGTATCCCGGGAGCGGTGATTACCTCTACTGTCTGAAGGGAGGAGGCAGGGATTTTGCCAGATATTCTCTCAGCCAGAACAGCTGGACGATCCTCACCGAGGCCCCGCTTTCCGTCTCCGGGATGCCGGGCGGTTATTACCCGGGCAGCGGCGACATCATTTATTTCTATCTCGGCACCGGCCACGGCAACCTGGGCATCAACCTGAACCGGTATTCCATCAGCCAGAATAGATGGGACGAGACCATAGTTTATCCCTCGAACGCCAGCTACGGGGCGTCGGTATGCCCTATGCCTTCCGGAGACGACGTCTTCTACCTGCGCGGCGGGAACTCCACCACATGTTATAAATACAATCTTTCCTCCTCGGTGTGGTACACGCTGCAGTCCACGCCTTCGGGTGTTTATTACGATTCCAAAAGCGTGTACCCGGGGACCGGAGACGACATCTACGTGACCAGGGGGCGCGGTTATTCTGATTTCTGGAAATACACGGTAAGCACCGATCTCTGGACCAACCTCGCGGCACCTCCGGCCACTTTCTCCACCGGCCAGGCTATCGAGTATAAAGACGGTTACATCTACGTCCTGCGCGGCGGCTCCACCACCACATTCTGGAGGTATTCGCTCACCAGCAACGACTGGAAGGAAATGACCGCCGCGCCCACCGCCTGTTCTCTGGGCTCCAACCTGGTCTACCCGGGCAGCGGTGATTACATCTACGCCACGCCGGGTAACGGTTCCACCGCTTTCTGGAAATACGATACGGCGGCCAATACCTGGTCTACCTTGACCTCTTTGCCCATGGCGAACGTGGGCGCGAGCCTGTTCAGTCCCGGGTTCGGCGATTATATCTATCTTTTTGTCTCCTATAATTACGATCTTTCCTACGGCACCCCGTATTTTTACAGGTATTCCATAACCAATAATACCTGGGAAAAGAACGCGGATATGCCTTTTGCCATGAACGGACAGGCGAACGCCATGTATCCCGGATCGGGGGATTATATTTATGTCTCCAGCGGTTACGGTAACTATTCGCTGATGAAATACCTGTTGTTTTCCTCGGGTGAGTATACCTCGGAGATAAAGGAGATCGGCAACAACGCCGGATACGGCACCATTACCTGGAGCGACAATTCCCAGGGGCAGATCGAGGTGCGCGTGCGCACCGGCAACAACAGTTCCCTGTCCGACGCCATTGCCTGGGGATATGCCGGCAAGGTGACCAAGAACAAGGATCTCTCCAGCTACAGTTCGGTGAACGACAAGGACAGATACCTGCAATACAGGCTCAGGTTCTTTTGTTACGATCTTGCCAGCCCGCCGCAGCTGGACAGTCTGACCGTAAATTACGGCCAATACCCCCAGCAGGAAACGCTTATCTCCACTCCTTACGATACCACTTTTTCCACCGACAGGCTGAAGACCGTTTACTGGACCTCCACGCTGCCTTCCGGGACCGATATCCGTTTCCAGATGCGCACCGCGCCGGACTCCAACGGTTCTCCGGGGACCTGGTCTTCCTGGCTGGGGCCGGAGGGAGTGCAGGAGATCACCTATGATTTCGAGGACGCCGCCGACTACGCCAACACTTCCGAGGTGGTGGTCTCCGGCGGCACGGCCAAGCTTTCCAAGGTGCTGGCCGATTATCTCTACAGGCAGAAAATAGTGGTGGACAATACCTCCGGTGATTCCGCCTATACGGATACCACCATCAAGGTGGAGATACCGTCGGTGGACATAGATTTCTGGAACCACGTGGCCGACGACGGGTCGGACATCCGTTTCACCGACTCTGACGGTAAGACCCCCCTGAAATACCGCGTTATGGGTTTCAGCAAGGACAAAAAGAGCGCCTCCTGCTGGGTCACGGTGCCGAGCATACCGCAGGGGACCACCAAAGATATATATTTGTTGTACGGTAAATCGAGCGCCACCTCTGAATCGGACTCCAGTCTGGCGGAATCGATGATCGGGACGGATTTCTACGCCTTGAGTTTCGCCTTCCTGGACATCATCTCCACCGATTCCCCCAACCGCGTCTATATAGAGAAGCTCAACGCGGAAGGCCAGGTGGTGGCTTCCACTTTCCTGGATTTCACTTCCGTCGGAGAGCAACAGAGATATACGGACACGGCGTTGACCACTTACCACGTCTATTCCCAGAAGCCGATCACCATCTTCGCCTCTTCCATAGAACCGAGCAGCACCTCGGACGACGACTTCTACGCGGTCAGCGGCAACGACCTCTGGCTCTGGTGCCCGGCCTACAACTACGACGGGGACGTGATCATCACCGCCTACAACGACGACACCCAGATCAAGATCACCGACTACGGCAAGGGCGACGATACCACCACCCTGACCCTCGACGCCGGCAATTTCTGGTTCGGCTGGAACAGGGTGGACTCCAGGGGAGAGGTATGGCATATAGAGGCGACCAAACCGGTCACCGTCCAGGCCGGATTGATCGCCCACGGCGACTCCTCCGAGCAGATACGTTCCTCCGATATGCAGGAATATTATTTTTACTGTCCGGACGCCAACATCACTTTCACCGCATACGAGGACAACACGAACATCGTTTTCGACAACCTCGACGGTGTCACGGGTGATTACAGCGGTACGCTGAACCAGGGTCAGAGTTACAGGCATATACCCAATTCCGGGAGCGCCATGACCCTGCGCGCCCATCTGAGCGCCGACAAGCCGTTGTGCGTGGTGGCCGACGACATGAACGGAGGGAAAGGGCAGATATACCAGAGTTCGGATACCCTGGTCAGCGTGGGCAAGGAGTATTACATAAACACCGGCGGCGCGCGGTACCTGAAGCTGATCGATTATGAGGAAGGCGCCAACAATATCACCGTGACCGGGGACATCAGCCCGTCGCCCACCACGCTCACTCTTTCGGCCAAGGGCGGTATGTCTTCGCTGGACCCGGGCAGCACCTGGCGCAATCTGCATCTGACCGGCACCAAGAAATTCGCCGTTTATGCCTACAGTTCCTACGGGGAAGCGATAACCCCGGTGCTTAAACCCACGGAGTTCAACCATCTTATCTCCACCTATCTGGTGGCGAAAGAAGACGCGGCTACCAGTTCCGGCACCGACCTATCGGGCTGGCTTTACAAAGAGACGATCAAGGTGGACAGTACCTCGAACACGGAGGACCTTGCCGACTTCCAGGTGGCGGTGGACGTGGACAAGAACCACACCGACTTCTGGCTGCACTGTCTGGCCGACGGCGGCGACGTGCGTTTCGTGGACAGCGACGACAATACGCTCCTGCCTTATTACACGGAATCCTTCTCTTATACCGAACAGGAAGCCCGCTTCTGGGTCAAGATCCCGGTCCTGCCGTACACCGAGCAGAAGACCATTTACATGTATTACGGCAAGGCGGACGCCGCCAGCGCCAGCGACGGGGACAGCGTTTTCGAGTTCTTCGACGATTTCGACGCCGGGCTGGACAAGTGGAATTCGCAGTACTGCAACCTGACCACAATCTCCTCCATTTTCGGTATGGACAGCACCGCCTTCAACGTCTCCACAGGCACCAGCACGGTCTCCACCACCGTCACCGTGCCCTCCGGCATCGTCTCCGGCAGGACGTACGACTGGTACTGGGAATTGCGCTGGGCCAACGGGGCTTTGGTGGAGGCGCAAGCAATAGAGCAGCCGTTCACTCTTTACAGCGATCTTTTGAGCATGACCGCCGGGCCTTTCATGCAGAAGAACGTGACCCAGGGGCAGGTTATCAGCAGTATCGGGGGCACGTTCAACAATAAGTATTCCATAACCGTCAGCGGCGTGAAATTCAGGTTCACTCTTACCGACGTTGATACCGGAGCCTCTTTCAGCAATATCGACAGCACCACTTTCGACATCCCCACCGGGATCAATACCATCAATAACGTTTCCCTGACCATGCCTGCCGGCCTGGTCAACGGCCATCTTTATTACTGGTCCTGGGTGCTGCTGGACCAGAACAACAACCAGCTGTTCTCCAGCTCCGCGGCCCCGGCGGCGCTGTTCAATATCGCCTGTAAATTCCAGCTGAGCTCCGGACCGGTGCTGCCTTCTTCCGTTACCGGCGGCTCCAGCGCTTCCATCAGCGGCACCTTCGCCAATACCAGCGGGGTCTCCCTGAACAGCATTTTCTGGAGATTCACGCTTACCGACACCACGCAGGGCGGCCGGAGCGTGGCCAAGGTCGCGCATAACGGTTATCTGCAGGCGAAATCCAACGTCAGCCCGAGTTACGACATCACCACCGAGGTGATCTGGCAGACGGCCAACAAGACAGGGGTTCATTTTATAGGTATATCCGATCCCAACGCCAAGGTCGCCACCGGCATGGGCAATTCCAGCTATATGGCCGGTTACGACGTTAAGCTTTATTCCAACGGTTATTATTACGACGAGTCGGGCAACGGTTACTCCACCTGGAACTCGGTGCGCACACCGTATACTTTCGCCATGTGGAACAAGGACAAGATGTCCTGGAAGCCGCACGACACGGTGAACGGGCAGACCGGACAGGTCATCTTCGAGCTGAGCACCGGCGACAAACTCACCTATAACGCCGGTTACGTCGCCGGACCGGGGCTGGCGATAAAACCGACCATACGCTCCTCCTCGGACGCCATCTACGTGGACAAGATAATGGTCTACAAGAAGGCCGCGGTCAAGCCCTACGTCGGCTTCGTGTTCACCGAGACCGCCAATCCCACCGGTATGGAGGTCTATTACACCACCAACCCGGTGATCCAGCCGGTGCTGGGGGTGTTCTACGACAATAACCTTACCGCCTTCCAGGAGGTGAATACCATACCGCTGGACACAGACATCAAGTATCAGGTCTCCTGCGACGGCTACAACTGGTACTGGTGGGACGGGGCGGAGTGGACGCTGGTGACCGGCGGGTTCAGCCAGACCAACGAGGCCTCGGAGATAAACAATCATCTCTCCGACTTCCAGACCAAATTCCCCAGCGGGGAATTCTTCTACCGCGCCTTCCTGAATTCCTCAGACGGAGTCGGCACTCCTTTGCTGGACACGGTCAGCGTCTTTACCACCACCGAGCCGACTTATTACATCACGCCGGCCGGGAGCCTTGTAAATTACCTGAATTCGGATACCGTCAGCGACCGCTGGGTGCAGTACAAGGCCATACTGAATTCCTACGGACAGGAGACCCCGGTCCTGCAGAACGTGGGATTTTCCTATCTCAACGCGGCTCTGACTATAACCTCCCCCAACGGAGGGGATTCCCTGCCTATCGGTACCACCGCTTTGATAACCTGGACGTCGCAGGGTATAGACGGGGCTGAGAATAATGTGAAGATAGAGTATTCGGTGGACGGCGGCTCCACCTGGCTGGCGATCGTGGACAATCTGGTGAATAACGGCGCTTATGAGTGGCAGGTGGCGAACAATCCTTCTCCGAACGCCCTGATCAGGATAACCAGCAAGAAGTATCCCGCCATCCAGGATACTTCCGACGCCGTCTTCGGCATCATGGGACTGATATTGAATTCCCCCAACGGCGGCAACCAGTGGGAGATCGGTTCCACGCATAATGTCACCTGGTCTTCCTACGGGACGGTGTCCAACAACCTGAAAATAGAATGTTCGCTGGACGGAGGGACGACCTGGATTTATCCTCCGGTCGCCGACCAGCGTATCAATAACGGGGTGTACAGCTGGAGCATCCCGAACAAAGAAAGCTACATCTCTTCCGTCTCTCTGATGCGTATCACCGATATGAACAACACCAATATCACAGACCGTTCCAACGCCGTTTTTTCGATCGTTCCGAAACCAGCAATGACCATCACCAGCCCGGTGGGCGGAGAGATATGGAAGGCGGGGAGCGATAAAAACATTACCTGGACCAATAAAGGCAACGTCAATCCGCTGGTGGACGTATATTATTCCATCGACAGCGGGACTACCTGGACGCTCCTGCAATCCTCGGTGAGCAACACCGGGACGTACGCCTGCATCGTTCCGAACGTCCTCTCTTCGCAGGTGAGGATACGCATAGCGGAGACCGCCGTGCCCTCCGGAAGGGATACCCAGACCAAGGTGGAGACCGCATCCGGGGCGGATTTCACCATTACCCTGCCGACCATCACCATCTCCTCTCCCAACGGCTCGGAGAAATGGGTGAGAGGGGACACGCGCGATATCACATGGTCGTCTGACGGGGCGATAGGCGAGAACGCCCTTAAGATAGAGTATTCCATAGACGAGGCGGAGACCTGGGTTACGATCTCGGAGAACGAGGCGGACGACGGCGGTTATTCCTGGGTGATCCCGCAGGGCGCGGTAGGCGGGAACGTCAAGATAAGGATCACCGACACCAGCAGGCCGGAAGTGTATGATGAAAGCGACGCTTATTTCGAGGTGCTGGATAAGCCGATAATAGTTCTGGTGCAGCCGAACGGAGGGGAAAAGACCACCATCGGGGCTTCCTATGAGGTGAAATGGTTCACCATCGGGGATGCCCTTGACGACAAGCTTTTCACCGTCTATTTCTCGGCCGATTCAGGAGAGAATTACGAAGTCATCTCCGACCAGAGGACGAATAACGGCTCGTATTTCTGGATACCCCCGGAACTGGAGATCGACACCGCCAGGATCAAGATCAAGTGCGACGACACGGAGAATTTCCCCTGGGTGGAGGACGCCTCGGACGCCGACTTCACCATCCAGAAACCCCAGCTTACCCTTACCTGGCCCAACGGAGGGGAGTCGCTTTACGCCACCGGGACCTATAACATTACCTGGGAATCGGTGGGCAGCATCGGCTTGAACGCCATCAAGCTTGAATACAGCGTCAACGGCGGCACCACCTGGCAGACGATCGCCAGCGGCCTTGCCAACAGCCTGACTTACGCCTGGAAAACCGCCGATTCTATTACCAGTCAGATGAAGATCAGGGTCACCGACAGCTCGCAGGACGGAGTCAAAGGGGAATCCAAGAACAATAACTCCATCATCGCCCCGTCGTTGACCTTGACCTCCCCCAACGGAGGGGAATTATGGGTGGTCGGCCTTGATTATCCCATAACCTGGAGTTCCGTCGGGGACCACGGTTCCATCAGCAGCAACCTCGTTCTGCAGTACTCGGTGAACAACGGGAGCACCTGGAAGAGCATCACCAGCGGCCTTTCCAACGACGGGACCTATAACTGGCATATACCCAACGATATCTCGGATAACTGTAAAGTAAGGATATACGATTATTCCCGCGCGGCGACCCAGGATACATCGGATGCCGTGTTCAAGATCGCCGCCCCGAGCATCACTATCACCACCCCCAACGGAGGGGAAGTCTGGCCTTACGGGACGAACCATGCGATACTCTGGAACGTCATCGGGCAGGTCTCCGACGACGTGACCATCACCTACAGCATTAACGGCGGTACCACCTGGCTTCCGGTCTACAGCGGGGCCACCAGCAACCGTTCTTACACCTGGACCGTCCCGGAGAACATCTCCTCCACCTGCAAGGTCAAGGTGAAGGACAACGAACCCCCGTATATCGAGGATACCACCGACACCGTCTTTTCCATAGCCTATCCTATCATCACGGTGACGCGGCCCAACGGCGGGGAGATCTTCGTGGTCACCGACAACGAGAACATCACGTGGTCCGCGGAAGGAACGGTCAGCAACAGCCTCAAGATCGAGTACTCACGCGACAACTTCGTGCTGGACATAAACGAGATCGCCGATAACGTGGCCAACACCGGAGTATACATCTGGCGCGTCCCGGAGGTGCTCTCCACGGTAATGAGGGTGAGGATCACCGACAACTCGGTGCCGCAGATAACCGATAAATCCAACGCCGGTTTTTCGATCCTGCCGTTCCCGGTGGTCACCGTAGACTCCCCCAACGGCGGGGAAAAGTGGAGGATAGGGACAAAACACGACATCACCTGGCACGACAACGGCGGCCCTTTGAGCAACAACCTCTTGCTTGAATATTCCGTGGACGGCGGCTCGAACTGGAAACCGATAGCCAACGGGGTCTCCAACAGCGGCTCATACGAATGGACCATTCCCGAGGATTATTCCACCACCGCCCTGGTGAGGATCACCGACAGCCAGCGCACCACCACCGTCGACCACTCGGACGCCGCGTTCACCATCGATTATCCCAAGATCACCATTACCGCGCCGGTCTCCACCACTTACTGGGCCGTGGGCGATCCCGCGGTCATCACCTGGACCTCGGAAGGGGCGGTCAGCAATAGTCTGCTGCTGCAGTATTCCACAGACAACTTCGTCACTTTCGAGGCGATAGCGGTGGGCGAGACCAACGACGGCAGCTACAACTGGACGGTGCCGGATGAGCCCACCAACAATATGAAGGTGCGCATCGTGGACGGGAACCGGCCGGCGACGCTCGCCACCTCGGACGCCTTCAACGTCCTGCAGTACCCGCAGGTCACCGTCACCTCCCCTAACGGCGGGGAGGAATACGTCGTGGGAGACAGCGTGAGGATAACCTGGACCAGCAAAGGGTTGTCGATCAACCCGTTGACCATAGTTTATTCCGCGGACAACTTCGCCACTTCGCACACCATAAAGGCCGGGGCGGAGAACAACGGCAGTTATACCTGGATCATCCCGGACGACACCATCTGCGTCAACACCCTTAAGATAAAGATATACGATCCGGTGCGCACAGTCATTTCGGACGCCTCCAACAGCAATTTCAGGATACGCGGCGGGTTCAACATCACTTACCCGACGGCGGACATCGAATGGGCCGTTAACGAGCCGCGCGCAGTGACCTGGCAGACCAAAGGACAGATCCCCAACGTCAAGCTGGATTACAGCGTCGACAACGGGACCACCTGGACCAACATCGTGACCAGTACTCCCAATAGTAATACTTACACCTGGACGGCTCCGGATTACCACGGCCAGAAGGCCCAGGTTAGGGTTTCTGACCCGACGGACTCCACGGTTTACTCCATATCTTCGGCCTTCAACATCATATATTACCAGATCACCTGGATGGTCAAGGACTACGATAACATGGACAACCTGCAGAACCTGAGCGTCAGGGATAACTGGTGGTCGGACTCCAGCGCTACCATTATCTGCCCGGTCACGCATGAGTATCCGTACGGGCATTACACCACCTTCTGGTCGAAGGAGGGCTATATAGAAAGAAGCGCGGACTGGATCGCCGACGGGAATAAAAGCATCACGCTTCTGCTGGAGAATTCCATCAGCGCGCAGATCGAGTGGCACGTCCTGCTCTCCACGGCCTACAGCTCCGGCACCGATACCATAAGCGCTTCTTCCTGGCTGGAAAGAAGGGGAAAGATCGTCGGCCTTAACGATATCGACAGGGCCGACCTTACCTCCGCCACTCTCGGCGTCTATGACGGCGACACTCTTATAAAAACGCTTACGTCCACCACCCCCGACAGCAACGGCGTTTTCTGGTTCACCTGGCAGGACACCAATCTCGAAGCGGGCAAGACGTATTTCGTCAGGTCCACCATCGTCTTCCGCGACAGCAGTTATAATTCCGGCGCTTCCATCGACGTGACCGCGGAACTGACGGACGCCACCCAGACGGCGATGCTGCAGACCCTGCAGACGCAGACCGCGACCATACAGTCGCAGGTCACGCAGGACATCCCGCAGAAGATAACCGAGGCCAAGGAGGAGATAAAAGAGGACACCGCCAGGATACTCACCGCCACCGAGACCGCCATCCCGGCAAAGATAGAGGAAGCGCGCCAGCAGCAGGAGACGGCTATGAAATCGGAGATATTGAACCGGGAGACCTCCGTCAGAAGCGGCACCGATCTTGTGGTGCGTTACCGCACTTACCCCGGGGTCCAGCCGACGCTTGATTTCTATGACCCGAATAACGTCCAGCGTGTGGCCAAAGGCGTTATGGCCGAAGTCTCCGGCGGCATCTACGAATACACGATCACGGTCTCTTCCGGATGGGGGAGAGGGGATTTCACCATCGTCTGTTCGGAATCCACCCACGGCTCGCTCGACGCGATGATCATTTCGGTTATCCGCTCCGACATCGAACAGGTCGCCGGGCAGGTCTCGGCCGTGCTCGGTACCACTTCCGGCCTGAACAGTTTCACTAAGCTCGCCGACACGCTGAGCAGCCAGTTCGCCGTGATAGAGTCGGCCCTGGGCAAGATCAGCAAGGACCTCGTCGACCAGGTCAAGGAGGTGGCCGGCAGCGCCACCGATATCAATTCGGTGTATATGCAGCTGGTGAATATCGGCAGGGAACTGAAGAAGGTCAGCACGGAACAGAACGTCAGCCTGGAGAAGCTGCTTGAGGTCAATGAGGAGAAGAAGAGCGACATGGTCTACCTGAAGAACAAGACCCAGGAATTGAAGGCGGTAATGGACATCAACCAGAAGATGATAGACAACATCGCCAACAAACCGGTCACGCAGACATGGTTCGAATTCAAATAATAGGGAAGTATAGCGTATGGAGTTGTGAGTATGGGGCAAGAGTTTTAGAGCTCACAAAGACGACTTTATCCATTTCCGATCTATGCTCCGTACTTCCGGATCTATACTCGATACGTTGATATATTATTGTTGAAGGGGGGATTTTAATGAAGAAAGCATTCATATTGTTTTTTATCCTCTTCGCCTGCGCAGCTAACGCTTACGCGGGCATAGTCCTGAAGGCCATGGCGTTCAATCCTTCCAAGGCGGAGAAGCAGTCTGTCCCCATCAAGGTATACCTGCCTAAAGAGGTCAAGCCGGAGAATATCATAGATAAAGGCGATCTGGAGGTCGGATACGACAACCAGCAGGGGTCTTATTTCGTTTACGGGCAGTATGAACTTGGGCCGGGAGAGAGCGTGGAGCGGGAAATAGAAATGATGGACGTCTGGATCGTCCCGGCGGCGGAGATAGAGTCGATGCGTTCCGAACTTGACAAGACGGTCAAACTGCTGGCGGAGACGGATTTCCGGGAGAGGGTGAATTTTCTCAAAGAGAACATCGAACGTAAGCTCAAGATGATCGAGGACAACCAGAAAGCCGAGTCCGTCAACCCGGAAAGGCATATTTCACTGTTCCGCGACAACCAGCGCCTGATGGAATCGGCGAAAGAGGATATGTCCACGGCCAGGGGGCTTCTCGCCCAGGCAAAACCGGTCCCGGCGGCCGCGGTCTGGAAACTGATCCTTATAATAATCCTTTTCCTGGGATTTATCGGGATAGCTTCCTATTTCATCTGGCAGACGCAGATAAAGGTGATCTCCACGCCTACTTTCGGAGACGAGAACCACGGGACGCCTGCGGACAAGGAAAACGCCGCGCAGCCGGAAGACAAAAAAACCGAGGCATGAGAGATCGTTTTATGCAGCCCCTCCGCACGGCGGTAAAAGCATTCACGGCGGCGTTAATAATCCTGTCCATCCTTTTTTTTCCGTCCGCACAGGCGGGATCCAATGAGCTCTGGCAGGTAAAAAAAAGCACGCATTTCAAGGTGTACTACAGGTCGGACCCGGAGAATTATGTCGACGATGTCCTGGAGAAGGCGGAGGAGTACTACGACACCATCACCGAGAACCTGGGGTTCCGGCGTTTCAATTTCTGGACATGGGACAACGCCTGCACCATTAATCTCTATTCTTCCCGCGAGGATTATCTGGTAAGCACCAAACAGCCGGAATGGTCCGGAGGCAGCGCCAACGTCCGCAAACGCAGGATAGATACTTTCTTCTACGCGAAAGGTTTCCTGGAGACCACCCTTCCGCACGAAATGACCCATCTTATTTTCCGGGAGTTCGTGGGTTACGACAGGTGGCTTCCCCTGTGGCTGGATGAAGGCATCGCCTGTTCGCAGGAGAAGGACGGCGGACAGTACACGGCTATCGCCCGGGTGCTGGTGAAAACAAGTATGTTCATCCAGCTTGATAAACTGACGGAAATAACCAAACCCGGGTTGTTCATGCCGGAGGTCTTCTACGCGGAATCGGCGGCGGTGGTGCGGTTCCTGATGCAGGAATACGGCAAGGAGAAATTCATTGATTTTTGCAGGGCCCTAAGAGATAATAAACTCAACAAAGACTGGAAATCGTTTTTCATAGAGATATACGGATTCAAGAACATCACGGACATGGGGGAACGCTGGAAGGCGTATCTGTTCAAATAACCGCACAGGGCGCATGAAGACCCGGGTCTTGACCATTTACGAGAAGCTTTTCGACGGGGAGGCCAAGGAGGTGATCCTGCCCGGATGGGACGGAGAGGTCTGTGTCCTTGATTATCATCAGCCTTTCCTTTACCGGCTGCGCAGCGGTTATGTCAAGCTGAGAACCGCGGCTTCCGGGGACCGGGGACAGTACCGGAACATATTCGTAAAGGACGGGGTCGCGGCGTTAAAGGACAATTCCCTGGATATACTTGTGGACGGATAGACATCTGCCATGCGCAACCTGACAATTCTCCTGATAATGTTCCTGAGCACCCTGGGCCCCGCCCTCGTGATAGCTTTCGTGGGGTACGGTTCCGTCCAGGCCATTGGACGCAATCCTTCCGCCACGCCGAGGGTAATGCTGGCCATGATCATCGCTTTTTTATTCGCCGAGGCGATCGCCGTCATCGCCCTGCTGATAGTGTTCAACCTTTTTAAATGAGATCCCGGATCCAAGCCCGCAACGGCTTGTCCGGATACCATAACCCGGAGCGAGGCAAATGCTTCTTCAACTGGCCCTGATACAGATCATAACTTTCGTGGGATTGATCTTCATACTGCGGTTCCTTTTTTACAACCATCTTAATTCCGCTTTGCGGCGCCTGCGCGATCTTAACGAGAAAGCGCTGATGAAGGAGGCCGCTTTGCGGGAGGAACTGGAAAAAGCCAGGGCGGAGAGGGCCGCGGAGGTGGAAAAAGGAAGGCAGGAAGCGAAGAATATAGTCGACGCCGCCAAGAAAGAGACGGAGAGCATCCTGACCGGCGCGGAAGAGCAGGCCAGGGAAAACAGCCGCAAAGCCATGCTGCACGGCAAGGAGGAGCTGGATAAGCTCAAGCAGAGCATGGAGTTACAGGTGGAAGAGAAAGCCGTCGGACTCGCCACGGAGATGATCAAATACGCCTTCAGCGGGGACGGAAGAAGCAGCCTCCAGCGGCAGATCATAAAAGAGATCACTGAGGAGGTCGAAGGTCTTGGCGAAGAGAAATTCTCGGTCGGCACCGGCTCGGTCAGGATATCGTCCAGCTGCCCGCTGGATGAAGAAGAGCGCGCAAGGCTGAGGGACCTGCTTTCGCGCAAGATGAAGACGGATATCGAGATAAACGAGGAAGTGGACCCGGAGCTGATCACCGGCATAATAATCCAGACCGGTGACCTGGTCATAGACGCCAGTCTCAGGAACAAATTGCGCAAGGTCATACCTTTTCTAAAGAACGGCCCGGGCAAATAGCGTTTTCTTCCCCCGCGGACATCATTCCGATCCATTCTTCGGGGCTGCTTAAGGGACAGGATGAGCGATCAGCTGCATATACCTAATCTGGACATCAGCGAAGTGGGAAGGGTGCAGGAAGTGCGCCAGGGTATAGTCCTGGCCTCGGGTCTGCCCTCCTGTATTTACGGCCAGCTTGTGGATTTTTCCAACGGGACGAAAGGACTGATCCTCGGCTTCAACCCCGAGTCTGCGCTGATCGTCGCCCTGGGCGACGACAGCAACATCAAAATGGGGGATACTCTGGTCAGCCGTTCCGAATTATTGACCATCCCGGTGGGGGACGGCTACCTGGGAAGGATAGTGGATTGCGCCGGCAGGCCCCTCGATGATAAAGGCGAGATGACCGTCTCCGAACATTACCCTGTATTCCGCGAGGCGATGGGCGTTATAGAGCGTGATCCGGTGGTCGATCCGCTTGAGACCGGCGTCAAGATAATCGATCTGGCCATCCCGGTGGGGAAAGGCCAGAGGGAATTGATAATAGGGGACCGGCAGACAGGCAAGACCAGCATCGGCATAGACGCCATCATAAACCAGAAAGGCAAGGACGTCGTCTGCATATACGTATGCATAGGCGGCAGTTATACCAGTCTCAAACGCGCGGTATCGCTTCTGGCCCGGAAGAACGCGCTTGACTATACCATTGTCATGGCTTCGACGGCGGCCACTTCTTCCGCCGAACAATATCTCTGTCCGTATTCCGCCTCCGCCATAGGCGAATATTTCATGTTCCACGGCCGCGACGTGCTGGTGGTGTTCGACGACCTCATAAAGCACGCCTGGGCTTACAGGCAGATGTCTCTGCTTCTGGAGCGTCCTCCCGGAAGAGAGGCTTACCCGGGAGACATCTTCTACATCCATTCCCAGCTTATGGAACGCGCCGGCAAACTCAAACCCGAACACGGCGGCGGGACGATGACTTTTCTGCCGATCGTCTCCACTCTTCAGGGCGACATCACCGGTTACGTCCAGTCCAACCTCGTTTCCATGACGGACGGGCAGGTTTATCTCAACGCGTCACTTTTTCACGAAGGTTTCAAGCCGGCCATAGACATGGGGCTTTCAGTCTCGCGTATCGGCAGCAAGGTGCAGTTCCCGGCGGTAAAGAAGGTGAGCGGCGGTCTGCGCCTGGAATACGCGCAATACCGTGAATTGCTCCGCCTGACCAGGCTGAGGACCAAGCTTTCCGACGAGGCAATGCGCCAGATGAAACGCGGGGAGATCCTGAGAGAACTGCTTACGCAGGGAAACGGCTCTCCTGTCCCGACCCTCGAGGAGATCGTGACGTTCTACGCTCTCAAGAGCGGGGCCCTGGAGAGACGCGACGCGGGAGAGGTAAAAGTATTCAAAGAGGGATTTTTCACTTATTTGACCGGTGCCGACCCGGAGCTCGCCGGACTGCTGGATTCCAAACGTGATCTCACCGACGAGATAAAAACCGCCCTGGACGCGGAGATCGAGGAGTTCTTTTCTTCGCGCGGGGAGGACCGGGGATGATCTCGGTAGCCGAGCTCAAGAGCGACCTGGAACTCAATAAAAGCCTGGGTGCGATCATCGAGGCGCTCAAATCGGGAAGCGCGATCCAGTTGAGGCAGTTCCAGTCCAAGGCCAAGGCCCTTGAGGAGGTCTCTTCCGTTATCGAGTCCGTTTTCGCGATGCTTTTGCGCCGGGGCGTGAAACACCCTTTTCTCTCCGGTAATCCGGGTTTGCCCGCGTGTTTCGTGGTCGTCAACACCGATAACGGTTTCGTCGGCGAGCTGAACAGCGCGGTGGCCAATGCCGCTTTCGAGTCTTCTAAAAGCGAACGCGATGTTTTTGTCGTGCTGGGCGAACGCGGCTGGAATTTCTTCGAGGATAAAGGCAGGCAGTTCAGGCGCATGCCCGGCTTGAGCGAGGAGATAAGGCCGCCGGAGATCACCGGCCTGCAGGACTACCTGGTCAGGGGATTCCTGAAAGGGGAGTTCGGCAGCGTTTCGGTCTCTTATCCGCAGTCGGGAAATGTCGGGGCGTGGAAGGTCCAATTCGACCGCCTGCTTCCCTGCGGCGCGGCGCAGGACGGAGGAGGGGATGTCCCGGAATTCGACTTGAGCGGGGGCGTTACCGCGGTCGAGCCGTCCCCGGAAGCTGTGATGGAAGGATTGATACGTTTCAGACTTTCGTTCGCCCTTTATAATATCGCCTGGACCAGCAAGTTCTCGGAGTTCGGCGCAAGGCTGATGCATCTGGAGGGCAGCGAACAGGAACTGGCCAGGATGAAACAACAGCTGAGCCTGCAGTATTTCAAACACGTGCATTCGCTGGCGGACAAGACTATAAGAGAGATAATCTCATCCAGATTGACCAGGAAATGAAGCCCGGGAGATAGATATATGGAATATATAGGCAAGGTCGTAGGTACCGCCGGTCCGGTAGTGGACGTCAAGATAGAGCCGCCGCACGTCATGCCTCCCATATACGAGATCATGAAGCTTGAGACTTTCGACGGGAAACCGGTGACCCTGGAGATAGTCGAGCACAGGGAAAATAACATCTGCCGCTGCATCGCCCTGGCCCCGACCTACGGCATACAGCGTAATTGTCCGGTAGCCGCCTTGAACAAATTCCTGAGCATGCCGCCGGCCGAGAGCGTTTTCGGGCGCATGCTCAACGTGCTGGGGGAGCCGATAGATAACAAGGGGGAGATCAAAGCCGGATACACGCTGCCCACCCGCAAGAGTTTCAAGGCCAGGATGAAGTCGGCGGAGCAGAAGAACGTCGCCAAAGCCGAGATCATGCAGACCGGCATCAAGATAATAGACCTGCTTTTTCCGCTTGTGAAAGGCTCCAAGACCGGGATCATCGGCGGGGCCGGTCTCGGCAAGAGCGTTCTGATCCTGGAGATCATACATAACATCATACAGAAGAACCGCGGGGTCTGCATATTCACCGGTATCGGAGAGCGTATCCGCGAAGGCAACGAGCTGTATTATGAGTTCGTCAGGACCAACCTGCTGGACCGTTCCATACTGGTTTTCGGACAGATGAACGAGTCCCCGGGGATGAGGTTCGAGGCCGGCAATACCGGCATCACCCTGGCGGAATCCCTGCAGGACGGCGGACACGACGTGCTTTTTTTCTGCGACAACGTTTTCCGTTTCGCCCAGGCCGGCAGCGAAATGTCGGCTTTGCTGGGGAGGATACCTTCCGAGACCGGTTACCAGCCCACCCTGACCAGCGAGATCAGCCAGTTCCATGAGCGCATACAATCACGCGAAGGGGCGAGCATCACCTCCATCGAAGCGGTCTACGTGCCGGCGGACGACGTGACCGACCCGGCGGTAGTCTCCATCTTCAGCCACCTGGATTCCGTCGCCGTGCTTTCCAGGCTTTACGTCCAGCGCGGTCTTTATCCGGCGATATCGCCGCTGGAATCCTCCTCCGGTTCGCTTGATCCCATGGTCATCGGGAAACGCCATTTCGAGACTGCGCAGACGGTGCTGAGGCATTTCCAGAAATACGACGAGCTGCAGAGAATAGTCGCGATCGTCGGCAAGGAAGAGCTCTCCAAACAGGAGAGGATCGTTTTCGACCGCGCCAAGAAACTGCAGAATTTTCTCACCCAGCCTTTCTTCGTGGCCGAGGTGCACACGGGGCACATGGGGGAGTACGTTACTATCGACGAGACGCTTGCCGGATGCGAGAAGATCATTTCCGGGGAACTGGATGCCGTGGCCGAGGACAAGTTTTACATGATCGGGGCGGTGGAGAACAAGGCATAGAAAGGTAGTAAATGACCAAAATAGGGGAGTTCCTGGTGCAGAGGGGCCTGCTCAGTCATGAGCAGCTGGAGCTCGCGCTCAAGGAAAGCCGTATCAGCGGTGAATTGATCGGCAAGACCCTGCTGCGCATGAAACTGGTGACCCAGGAGCAACTGCTGATGGCGCTGGGCGAGCAGCTGGGCATCCCGTATTATCCCACTCTGCAGCAGCTCGATATCCCGCCGGAAGTCATCAAGGCCGTATCCCCCAAGTTCATCCAGTATTACAAATTCATGCCGGTGAAACTGAAAGGCAATGTTCTCACCGTGGCGGTCTCCGATCCGCTGGCGGTCTGGCTGCTGGAGGACCTGAAACTGCACCTGGGGTTCGATATAGAAAGGGTGCTGGCCACGCAGGAGGAGATACTCGCCGGGATAAAACGTTATTACGGTGTCGGCGCGGATACCGTGGAAGAGATACTCACGCAGGAGAAAGCGGGAAAAGGCCGGCAGTCGAAATACGAGACCCTGGAGGAGATACAGGACATAGGCGAACTGGGGAAGACCGCCGAGGACGCCTCCGTCATAAAACTGGTCAACCAGATACTGTCGGAATCTGTCAACGCCAGGGCCACCGACATCCACCTGGAGACCTTCCGCGATTACGTGCGGGTCAGGTACAGGATCGACGGCATATTGTACGACATGCGCGTGCCGGAGGCGATCAAGCATCTGCATTCGGCCGTGGTCTCGCGCATAAAGATAATTTCTAATCTGAACGTCGTGGAAAAGCGCCTGCCGCAGGACGGCAGGGCGATCATCAAGATACAGGACCGCCAGGTGGACCTGCGTATCTCGATCATCCCTTCCATCTACGGGGAGAACGTGGTAATAAGGATACTGCCGGTGCAACTGCTCTTCAACCTGGACGACCTCGGTTTCTTCCCCGAGGACCTGAAGAAAATAGAGACCATGATGCAGAAACCGCACGGGATCATTTTCGTGACAGGCCCGACCGGCAGCGGCAAGACCACCACCTTGTACGCCTGTCTCAGCAAGCTCAACAAGGAAGCGGTCAAGATCATAACCATAGAGGACCCGATCGAATACGAGCTCGGCGGGGTGATGCAGA
>CAZAVF010000018.1:0-29973 GCA_964488935.1 uncultured Planctomycetales bacterium
TCCTGCGCTCCAACGTGATCAGCACCCCGCTCGACGGCCCCTCCTGGATAACCGACGAGGAATGGATGGTGCCGGAGGAGCTCTTCGCCAGGCTCTACGGGATGGGTTTCGGTTTCGGTCAGAGTTCTCCAATAGGCAAGACCTGGCAGGAGCGGATCAGGCGGGAATTGTTCTCCGGCATCCTTTCTTCTCCCGGGCTTTCTTCTTCCGGCAGCCCGGTCAAGGCGCCGCAGAAGGGCAAGAACAGGAAATTCTGGATGGTGGTCAATACAGAATTGATACTTTACGGGGCCACCGAACCGGACGCCAAGGTCACCGTGCAGGGGGTACCGGTCAAATTGAGGCCGGACGGCACTTTTTCCCTGCGTTTCTCGCTCCCGGACGGCACGCAAGTGCTTCCTGTCCGCGGGGTCTCCGCCGACGGCGAGGAAGAGAGGACGATCACTCCGGTAGTATCACGGGAGACGAAATAAGCCGCAGCCTGAAATTATAATTCCTTCCGCTCAAGTAACAGAGAAACCGCGGGCGCCTGTCCTGAGCAGTCCGGCAGGGTCATTGACAATTCTTGCCGAAGGATCAGCCGGCGGAGCTTCATTTTTCCGTCTCGGCGGCGGCCGGGATCTGCCGGAAGGCAATCCCGCTGCACGGGCCGCCGGAAAACTTTAACCCGGATCTAACTTTAAGCATTAAGCATAAAGGGGGGGTAAATGAGCAAGGGTTATTTGTGTCTCGTACTGCACAGTCATCTGCCGTTCGTCAGGCACCCGGAACATGAGGATTTCCTTGAAGAGGATTGGCTTTACGAGGCGATAACCGAGACCTACATCCCCCTGATCTGGATGATGGACGGGCTGCTGCGGGACAAGGTCGATTTCCGCCTGACCATGTCCCTGACCCCGACGCTCACCGCGATGCTGCAGGACCGGCTGCTGCAGGACCGGTATATAAAGCATATCAGCGGTCTTATAGAACTCTCGCACAAGGAAGTGGAACGGACGCGCTGGGAGCCGCAGTTCCAGAAACTGGCTATAATGTATCTGAACACCTTCTGCCGGGCCAGGGACACTTTCGAATATTACCACCGGGACCTCGTCAACGCCTTCCGCAATTTCCAGAACGCCGGGAAGCTGGAGATCATAACCTGCGGGGCCACCCACGGATTCTTCCCGATGATGGACGTGGTCAAACAATCGGTGAGGGCGCAGGTGAAGGTAGCCGCCGCGAGTTACGAGAAGGCGTTCGGCTGCAAGCCGCGCGGCATCTGGCTGCCTGAATGCGGATATAATCCCGGCGACGACGAGATCCTGCGCGAAGCCGGGATACGTTATTTCTTCACCGACGCGCACGGCGTCCTGCACGGGACGCCCAGGCCGAAATACGGGGTTTTCGCGCCGGTCTACTGCAAGTCCGGCGTCGCATGTTTCGGCAGGGACCTGGAGTCGTCCAAGCAGGTCTGGTCTTCTATAGAAGGATACCCGGGCGACTATTATTACCGGGAATTCTACCGGGACATCGGGTTCGACCTGGATTACGATTACATAAAAGATTACATACACCCGGACGGCATAAGGATCAACACCGGCATAAAATATTACCGCATCACCGGAAGTTCCGATAAACAGCCTTACGACCCGGACATGGCGCGGGAAAAGGCGGCGGAGCACGCCGGCAACTTCATGTTCAACCGCCAGCAGCAGGTAGAATACCTGCACGGCGTTATGCACAAGAAGCCGCTGATAATCTCCCCCTACGACGCGGAGCTCTACGGGCACTGGTGGTACGAGGGGCCGATGTGGCTCGATTTCCTGATGCGCAAGGTATATCACGACCAGAAGAGCATACGCATGATAACCCCTTCGGAGTATTTGAGCGAGAATCCCCGCAACCAGGTGGTCACTCCTTCAATGTCGAGCTGGGGCTGGAAAGGGTACAGCGAGATGTGGGTACAGGGCTGCAACGACTGGATATACCGTCACCTGCACGCCGCCTCGGATCAGATGACAGAGCTCACTTCCCGTCATCCGGATTCCCACGGCATCAGGCGCCGCGCCCTTAACCAGGCGCTGCGCGAGCTGCTGCTGGCGCAAAGCTCGGACTGGGCGTTCATCATGGGCACCGGGACGCACGTCCCCTACGCCGTGAAACGCACCAAGGAGCACCTGCTGCGTTTCGGCCGTCTCTACGAGGAGATCAAGTCCAATAATATAGACGAGCAGTGGCTCGCGGAGATCGAGCACTCGGACAATATCTTCCCGGAGATAGATTACCGGGTGCATGCCTGAAACCGGCGGTGAACGGATATGGACAAGATACCGGCGCATGTCGCGATAATAATGGACGGTAACGGACGCTGGGCCGGCGAACGGGGGCTGGCGCGCAGCCGCGGCCACCGCGAGGGCGTCAAAAGGGTGGAGGAGATCGTCAACGCCGCCTCGCGCATGGGGGTCAAGGTCCTTACCCTGTTCGCTTTCTCCACGGAGAACTGGTCCAGGCCGAAGCAGGAAGTCGGCATGTTGATGAGGCTGTTGTATAATTTTCTGACGGGCAGGGCCGAGAAACTGCAGAACCGCAACATCAGGTTCCGCATGATAGGCAGGAAAGAAGGCCTGCCGCGTTATCTTTCCGACCGGCTCGATAGTTTCCAGGCCAGGACCGCAGGCAATACCGGGATGACGGTTGCCCTGGCTTTCAACTACGGCGGCAGGCAGGAGATCATGGACGCGGCCGGGAAATACGCGCTGGATGTCCTGAAAAGGGGGACTGTCCAGTCCGGTCTGGACGAGGAGAAGTTCGGCGGCTATCTTTACACGGCCGGCATCCCGGACCCGGACCTGCTGATCCGCACCAGCGGGGAGATGCGCCTGAGCAATTTCATGCTCTGGCAGCTTTCTTACTGCGAACTGTATTTCACGGAGACCTTCTGGCCGGATTTCGGGGTCAAGGAGTTCGAGAAAGCCCTTAAAAACTACGCGCGCCGGCAGCGCAGGTTCGGCAGCATATAGGACGGCGGGGGCCGGTAAACGATGCATATGCCACAGAGCGACAATACGCTGCAAAAAAGGATATTCAGTTCTTTACTGCTGATCGCCGGCACCGCCGCGGCCGCGGCCGTGGACTGGATCTGCGGGCTTGCCGTCACTTTCATCGTGGCCGCCGCCCTGCGGGAGTTCTTCGGCATGCTGGAAAAGAAGGGGCTGAGGATATACAGGCGTTTCGGCATACTGGTTGGGGCGGTGATACCGTTATCGATAATGCTGCGTTTCGAGCTGACGCGCGGGTGGGAGCTGTTCTTCCTGGCCGCCGGTCTGCTGACATTGATAATCCTGCAGTTCAGCCGCAGGGACAATTCCGGGGCGATCGTGGATATCTCGGTCACCATTTTCGGCATAATATACATCGCATGGTTCCTGAGTTTTCTGATAAAGATCCGTTATATGGACGGAGGGCTCGGGCTGATCGCCGTGCTTTTATTGATCGCCAAAGGCGGGGACATAGGGGCTTATCTGATCGGCAGCCGTTTCGGCAGGACCCCGCTTCTCCCGCGCATCAGCCCGCGCAAGTCGGTGGAAGGGGCTGTCGGCGGACTGCTTTTCAGCGCGGCAGCGGGGATCATAAGCGGCATGCTGCTGAAACTTCCCATGACGTTACCGCACCTGTTGTTCATCGGCGTCAGCCTGGGGATACTGGCCCAGCTGGGCGACCTTTCAGAATCCCTCGTAAAACGCGACTGCCAGGTCAAGGACTCCGGGAGCTTTTTCCCGGGTATGGGAGGCATCCTGGACGTCGTGGACAGCCTGATCTTTACCGCTCCGGTTTTCTATTTTTACCTGACGTTCAACACTTACCGCTGATATCATGAAACGCATTTTCGTTCTGGGATCTACCGGTTCGATCGGGACGGCGGCCCTCGATGTCATCGGGAGCCACCCGGGGGAATTCCGTCTCGCCGGGCTGGGGGCCAATTCAAGCGTTGATCTCCTGGCGCGCCAGTCGGCGGTTTTCAATCCGCCTGCGGTCTGGATAGGGGACAAGGCGGCGGCGGGGCGTTTTGTCCGCGGGGGCGCCGGGGGAGGTAAAGGCGTATTTGCCGGTGTGGAGAATTTTTCAGGGGCGCTCGAGAAGAGCAGGGCGGATATCGTCCTGGTCGCCGTCAGCGGCGCCGCTGCTTTGCCGCCGTTGATGGAGATACTGAGGAGGGGGATAGACGTCGCCCTGGCAAATAAGGAGGCCCTGGTGATGGCCGGCGGGGCGGTAATGAAGCTCGCCGCGAAACGCAAGGCGCGTATCCTGCCGGTGGACAGCGAACAATCCGCGATATGGCAGTGCCTTTCCTGTAACCCGTCGCGCGGTTTCGAGCGTATATACCTGACCGCTTCCGGCGGCCCTTTGCGCGGCATGAGCGCGTCCGCTTTGCGGCGCGCCGGTCTCAAAGAGGTCCTGCGCCACCCCCGCTGGAAGATGGGAAAGAAGATCACAGTGGATTCGGCCACGCTGATGAACAAAGGGCTGGAAGTGATAGAGGCTATGCATTTGTTCGGCGCCTCCTGCGACGACATCCGGGTCGTGGTGCACCCGGAGGCGGTGGTGCATTCCATGGTCGAGTTCAGGGACGGCAGCGTCATCGCCCAGCTTTCGGTGCCGGACATGCGCATACCTATCCAGTACGCTTTTTCCTACCCGGAAAGAGCGGATAATATAGCCGGCAGGCTTGATTTTCCCGGGCTCGGCAGGCTGAATTTCGAGAAACCCGATCTCAGGAGGTTCCCTTCACTGGGGCTGGCCTACGCGGCCGCGCGCCGGGGAGGGACCATGCCGGCGGTGATGAACGCCGCCAACGAGGTCTGCGTTGAGGCTTTTATCTCCGGCGGCATCGGTTTCATGGATATCCCGGCCGTGGTTTCTCTGGTAATGGAGGCGCACAACGACCCCGGGGACGGTTCCCTGGGAGCGGTCTTTGAGGCCGACGCGTGGGCCAGACAGAAAGCGGAGTGTTTTCTCCGCAGGAGGCGCAGATAAGAAATGTTTTCCCTGCTGACTTTCGTTATACTTCTCGGGGTGCTTATATTCGTGCATGAACTGGGGCATTTTCTTACGGCGAAGCGCGCCGGGGTCAGGGTCGAGAGGTTCTCTCTGGGATTCGGTCCGGTCCTGCTCAGCAAGACGGTCGACGGCACCTGTTATTCGCTTTGCGCCGTGCCGCTCGGGGGGTTCGTGAAGATGGCCGGGGACGCGGCCGGGGAGGCCAAAGGCGGCAGCGACGAGTATTGTTCCCAGCCGGTGTTCAAGCGCGTCCTTATAGTGGCCTGCGGGCCTTTAATGAATTATCTCACCGGGATGATCTGTTTTATCCTCGTTTTCTGGATCGGTTATCCTTCTTTCGGCACCAAGGTCGGCCAGGTCCTGGACGGTTACGGGGCGCAGGCCGCCGGCATTCTCAAAGGGGACAGGATAACCGCCATAGACGGCGGCCGGACCGTTTACTGGGAGGACGTGCAGCGGTTGATGCGCCTCAAACGGTCGTCCGGCAGCGTGCGGGTGTCTATCGACAGGGACGGCAGGAACCTGGAACTTGATGTTCCGCTGAAAGCAGTCCCGTCCGCAGGGGTGAAACAGGGGGCGTTCCTCGGGGTCTCTCCCGCGGAGGAGACGGTGGTGATAAAACGCGGTTTCATCGAGTCCGTGCGCCAGGGCGTCCTGCGTTCGGCCGAATTGACGGTGTTGACGTATAAGGCGTTCTGGTGGATGATAACCGGCAGGTTGTCGCTGCGGGATTCGGTGACCGGGCCGGTCGGCATATTCGTGATCACCTCCAAGGCGGTCGATGCCGGGATCAGCGCGGTGCTGAGCCTGGCCGCGGTGCTGAGCTTGAGCCTTGCCATATTTAATCTTCTGCCGTTCCCGGTGCTCGACGGAGGACATCTGGCGTTCCTTCTGCTGGAAAAACTGCGCGGCAGGCCGCTTCCCGCCCGGGCGGAGAACATCATCGGCAATGCCGGGATGTCGGCGCTTGTACTGATGGCCGTGTTCGTGACATACAACGACATATTGAGGTTTTTCGGCGACAGGATCAGGCACATTTTTCATTGAACGCGCGCGGCGACCGCGGGGAGAGGGGCATGATGAAGAGGCGTAAGACCAGGATCGTGAGGATCGGCGGGGTGCCGGTCGGCGGCGGCAATCCGGTGGCGATACAGTCGATGACCAAGGTCAAGACCTCCTGCGTCGGCAAGGTGGCGGCCCAGCTGCGCCTGCTGGAGAAGGAGGGATGCGAAATAATCCGCCTTTCAGTCAAGGACGCGGAGGACGCGCTGGCGCTGCGCAGGATAAAACGCCTGACGAAGATGCCGGTGGTGGCGGACATACATTTCGACTGGCGTCTGGCGATGGAGGCGCTACGCAGCGGGGTGGACAAGATAAGGATAAATCCCGGCAACATCAGCGACAGGAAAAAACTGGCGCAGGTGGCCGCAGCCGCGCTCTCGGCCGGCGCCGCCGTGCGCCTGGGGATAAATTCAGGGTCACTGCCCGCCGGAAAAGGGGACACCGTCACCCGTATGGTCAAGGGGGCTTTGCATTACCTGCGGATCCTGGAGGATGAAGGATTGTCGCGCATGGTTGTCTCTCTCAAGGCTTCTTCCGCGGGGGAGACCGTGGAAGCTTACACAAGGATATCCTCTTTGTGCGATTATCCCCTGCATCTGGGGGTCACCGCCACCGGCCTGCCGGAGCACGGGCTGGTCAAGTCGTCGGTAGCCATAGGGGCATTGCTATTGAACGGGATCGGTGATACAATGAGGGTGTCTCTTACGGATACCCCGCAGCGTGAAGTCAGGGCGGCAAAGCTTATCCTGGAGGCCGCCGGAGCGCGCACTTTCGGGCATGAGGTGATAAGCTGTCCGACATGCGGCAGGTGCGAGGTGAATCTCGCCGGAACGGTCAGGGAACTGGGGCGCGCGATCTCCGGTATGCCTGCGCAGGGAGGCAGGCATCTTAAGATCGCCGTGATGGGCTGCGTGGTCAACGGCCCCGGAGAGGCCTCGGCCGCCGACATAGGCATAGCGTTCGGGAAAAACGAGGGCTTGATCTTCAAATCCGGCAAGCCCTGCGGTAAAGTCAAATACAAGGACTGCCTGCCCGCGCTTTTATCCGAGATAAGGAAAATGAGCAGATAGACGGGATGTAAAATTAAAGGATCCGGCCATGTTATGGACAAAGACATTCATACCCACCCTTAAGGAGACCCCGCAGGAAGCGGAATCGGTCAGCCATCAGCTTATGCTCAGGGCGGGACTGGTACGCATGCTCGTCTCCGGGGTCTATTCTTATTTACCGCTGGGGCTGCGCGTGCTCAATAATATCTGCCGGGTGGTGCGGCGCGAGATGGAGAAGGCCGGGGCGGCGGAACTGCTTTTGCCGGCCCTGCAGCCGGTGGACCTCTGGGCGAGGTCCGGCCGCGAGAAAGACATTTCCGATATCATGATCAGGTTCGTCGACAGGAGGGGCCGCAACATATGCCTCGGGCCGACGCACGAGGAGGTGATCACCGACCTGGTGCGCTCAAACGTCAATTCCTACCGCCAGCTGCCGGTGGTGCTTTACCAGATACAGACGAAATACCGCGACGAGATCCGTCCTCGTTTCGGAGTGGTCAGGGCCTGCGAGTTCATAATGAAGGACGCCTACAGCTTTGACCGCGACGAGGAAGGACTGGAAAAGAATTACCGCAATATGTATGAGGCCTATCTGCGCATATTCTCCTCCTGCGGATTGAAGGTCATGGCGGTGGAGGCCGACTCCGGGGTCATGGGAGGCAAGGTCTCGCATGAATTCATGGTCGCCGCGGCCAGCGGGGAGGACAGCGTATTCTGCTGCCCGGCCTGCGCGGGAACATACCCGGCGTCCGGGGAAGAACGGAAATGCCGCTCATGCGGAACGGAGACGGAAAAACACAGTACGCTGGAGATCGGGCATATCTTCAAGCTGGGCACCAAATACAGCGCGGCGCTGGGGGCCAATTTCACGGATGAGGGCGGTAAACAGCGCCCGATCATAATGGGATGTTACGGTATCGGCGTCTCCCGCCTGATGGCCGCGGTGATAGAACAGAACCACGATCAGGCCGGGATCGTCTGGCCCGGGGAGATCAGCCCTTACAAAGCGGTGATCTCGGCCCTGGATATGACGAATCCGGTGATCACCGCCAAGGCCATGGAGGTCTACAATGATCTCCGCTCGCTGGGCCTGGAGGTGATCCTGGACGACCGCGAAGAGCGCGCCGGGGTTAAATTCAAGGACGCCGAGCTCCTGGGGTTCCCCCTGCAGATAATTGTCGGCAAAGAAGCGGCCGGCAGCGGCAGGCTGGAGCTCAAGACGCGCGGAAACGGTGAAAAGCTCCTGGGCGGCAAAGAGGAAATTTATAAAAGGGTGCTGGATTCTTGAGGGGGTTTCTGATAAAATGGATGAACAGGGTATGGAAACGCGTTTAAAAGCGCTGGCCGGGGAATATTTCAACGGCCGCGGACTGGAGATAGTGGAATTCTCCTGCCGTGCCGACGGCCGTGCTTTTATATTGCGCATACTCGCGGACAGGCCGGAAGGCGGCATAAGCATGGACGAGTGCGCCGGGGCCAACCGGGAACTGGCGCGTATAATAGACCAGGCGTTCGAGGCTTCGGGAGGGATTGATTATTCCCTGGAGGTTTCCTCCCCGGGGGCCGACAGGCCGCTGCGGACCGGCGGCGATTTCGCCAGGTGCAGGGGCGCGCTGGTGCATTTTTTCCTGAAAGAGCCGGTTTGCGGCAAAATCGAGCCGGAAGGCATCGTGAAACAGGTTTGTGAGGAGTGCGTGGAAGCGGAGGTCGGGGGGGAAACGGTAAAGGTGCCTTTCGGGATCATAAATATGGCAAAACAGATGTTGAACAGGAACAGGGAGTGATCTGGTATGAGTCAGGAACTGGTGGCGATAATAGAACAGCTTGAGAGGGAAAAGGGAATAAAGAAGGAAGTCCTGCTGGAGGCCGTGCAGAGCGCGCTCGTCAGCGCGGCGCGCAAGGTGCTGGACGCCGAGCAGGAGGATAACATCACCGTCGAGATAGATCCCAAGAGCGGAAAGATAAAGGCGTTCAGGGACGGCAAAGAGATAGACTCCATAGATTTCGGGCGCATCGCGGCATCCACCGCCAGGCAGGTGATCATTCAGAAGATACGCGAGGCGGAGAAAGAGGTCATTTTCAGCGAGTTCACCGGCAGGGTGGGTGAGATCGTTTCCGGCACCGTCTACAGGTTCGAGAAGGGCAATATCATCGTCGACCTCCTGGGCAAGGCCGAGGGCATACTTCCCAAAAGGGAACAGTCCAGCCGGGAGGAATTCAAACAGGGACAGCGCATCAGGGCTTACGTGGTGGAGGTCAGGAAAGAGACCAAGGGGCCGCAGATCATACTTTCCAGGGCCCACTCGAACATGGTGAAAAAGTTCTTCGAGCTCGAGGTCCCGGAGATCTTCGACGGCATAGTGGAGATAAAGTCGATAGCCAGGCAGGCCGGGGAGCGCACCAAGATCGCCGTCTGGTCCAAGAACGACAAGGTGGACTCCGTCGGCGCCTGCGTCGGAATGCGCGGCAACCGCGTGCGCAACATCGTCAACGAGCTGGGCGGGGAGAAGATAGACATAGTCAGGTACAACGACGACATCCGCGAATACATCAAGGCCGCGCTTTCCCCCGCCAAGATCAGCGAGATCAAACTCGACAAGGAGAATCTTAAGGCGCAGGTCATAGTGGACGACGACCAGCTTTCCCTGGCCATCGGAAAGCACGGGCAGAACGTGCGGCTCGCCTCCAAGCTGATCGGCTGGGAACTCGATATACGCACCAAGAGCAGTCTTCTGGAGGGAGAGGCGAAAACGGCCGGCGAAACCACGGCCCAGGAGGCCGCGGAGGCCGTGTTCTCCACGATACCCGCCGGAGAGGACGGCGCGCCCGGGGAAGAGGGGCCGGGGCTGGATTCCCTGCCGGGAGCCGGGGAAAAGACCATCGCGGCCCTGAAGGATGCCGGGTTCAATTCTCTTAACGACATAGCCGGGGCCGCGGTCGAGGACCTGGTAAAGGTCAAGGGAATAGGAGAGAAGAAGGCGGAGAAGCTCATAAACGAAGCGAAAGGCCTTTTGAATAAATAGAGTTCAGCGGGTTGAACCGAGAGATCTTGCCGATATGACCACAAAGAAAGATACGAAAAAAGATAAGAAGGTAGAGGCCGGGAAAACCCCGGTTGCCGCCAAGAAGACCGCGGCAAAGACGTCCGCAGCCAAACCCGCGAAACGCAGCGTGAAAAAGAAAGAGGCGCCGCAGGCCGGCGATACCGCGGTCAAGTCCCAGGCCGCCGTTAAACCGGCGCGTAAGCGGACCACGGCCGCGGGCAAGAAAGCAGTTCCCGCGCCGGCTTCACCGGCAGCCGTTCCAGTTACGCCGGCAAAAGTCAAAGAGACCAGACCGCAGGCGCCGGAGGCGGCCGTTCACCATAAATCCGTCCCGGAGCATAAGACGGCGGCGGAGACGGCGCAGGCCCAGCAGCCCGCGGCCAAGCCCGCAGCGCCGGCCGTTAAAGATACTGCGCACGCCAGACCGGCGGCGCAAAAGCCGCTAACGCATCCCGAACCGGCGTCCCCTGCCGTCAAGCCGGAAGAACAAAAAGAAAAAGAATTGCTTTTGGATATCCCCATCGCCGTCAAGGACCTGGCGGTGAAGATGCAGGAGAAACCTTCCGCGCTGCTGAAGAGCCTTATGGATATGAGGATAATGGCCACCATAAACCAGATGCTCGACGAACCGGCGGTCTGCCAGCTCTGCGCGAAATACGGGTTTAAGTTCGTTCCCGCCCCGGGCGTCGAGGAAGTGGCCCTGGGGATGCACAGCGCGCCGGACAGGAAAGAACTGTTGAAGTCGAGGGCGCCTATCGTGACCTTCATGGGGCACGTAGACCACGGCAAGACGTCGCTGCTGGACGCCATCAGGAAGACCAAGGTGGCCGATTCCGAGCACGGCGGAATTACCCAGCATATGAGCGCCTACCGCGTGGTGCTGAAGAACGGCGAGATAACTTTCATAGATACGCCCGGCCATGAGGCGTTCACCGCGATGCGCGCCCGCGGGGCCGGGGTCACGGATATAGTCGTGCTGGTCGTGGCCGCCGACGACGGCGTTATGCCGCAGACCGTGGAGGCTATAGACCACAGCCGCGCCGCAGGGGTTTCCATTATCGCCGCCCTGAACAAGGTGGACAAGGCCCAGGCCAACCTGGACAGGGTAAAGAAACAATTGGCGGATATGAATCTTTCCCCCGAGGACTGGGGAGGCAAGACCATCACCGTCCCGGTCTCCGCGAAGACCGGACAGGGGATGGACGATCTGCTGGAGATGATCCTGCTGGAAGCGCAGATGCTGGAATTGAAGGCGAACCCGGACAAACCGGCTAAAGGCATAGTGCTTGAGGCGGAACTCAGCAGGCACCGCGGCACGGTCTGCACCCTGCTGGTCCGGGAAGGGACCCTGAACGTCAACGACACCATCATCGTCGGGAAGCATTACGGGAAGGTGAAGGCGATGTTCGACGACCACGGACGCAACGTCCAATCGGCGCCGCCCTCGTTCCCGGTGGAGATACTCGGGTTGTCCGGGGTGCCGCAGGCCGGCGAGCAGTTCTTCGTCGTGCCGGACGAAAAGGCCGCCAGGGATATCGCTTTGAAGAGGCAGGAGGAGGAACGCCTGCGCCTGGTCAAGGCCCCGAAACGCATCAGCCTGGAGGACCTGCACGCCAGGATAAAAGAGGGCAGCGTCAAAGAGCTCAAGCTGATCATCAAAGGAGACACCCAGGGGTCTCTGGAGGCTATCAAGGACATCATAGCCAAGACGGCGGTGGACGAGATAAAGATGGATATAATGCACGCCGGGGTGGGCAACATAAATTCCTCCGACGTGGTGCTTGCCGCGGCCTCCGACGCCCTGGTCATGGGCTTCAACGTCTCGGCCGACGATATGGCCAGGGATATGGCCGCCAGGGAAGGCGTGGACATAAGAATTTACAACATAATCTACGAACTCGGCAACGAGATCAAGGCCGCCCTGGAGGGGATGCTGGAACCGAAACTGAAGAAAGTATTCCAGGGCAGGGTGGACGTGCGCAAGGTCTTCCGGCTCTCAAAGGGGGGGACGATCGCCGGCTGCATGGTGGTCAAGGGACGCATACAGAGGAATGCCGCGGCTTCCCTCCTGCGCAACGGCGAACAGGTCTACGAAGGAAAGATATCCTCGGTGAAGCGTTTCAAGGACGACGTCAAGGAAGTCAACGAAGGGTTTGAGTGCGGTATTTCCCTGGGCGGTTTCGAGGCTTTCCAGGAGGGCGACGTCATCGAGACGTACAACATCGAAAGGATCGCCAGGAAACTTTAGCGCTTCTTTAAAAGGCGGCACCTGTTCTATGAAGCAGACCATATTGAGCGGCATACGTCCCACCGGAAAACTGCACCTGGGGCATCTTGTCGGCGCGCTCGCCAACTGGGTTAAACTCCAGGAAGAATACAGGTGTTTCTTTATGGCGGCCGACTGGCACGCCCTGATGGGTGAATACGAGGACCCGTCGCGCATGCCGGAGAACATAATAGATAACGTCGCCGACTGGCTCAGCGCCGGCGTCGATCCCTCCAAAAGCAGCGTCTTTATCCAGTCCAGGGTCGGGCAGCACCTCGACCTCAACATGATATTCTCCTGTTTCGTCCCCCTCGGATGGCTGGAACGATGCCCCACTTACAAGGAGCAGCTGCGGGAAGTGGCCACCCGCGACCTCAACACTTACGGTTTTCTCGGCTATCCCGTCCTGCAGGCCGCCGATATTCTTCTCTACAAGGCGGACAAGGTGCCGGTCGGGGAAGACCAGCTTCCCCATCTGGAGCTTACCAGGGAGATCGCCCGCAGGTTCAACAGTCTTTACGGCTGCGCGGTATTCCCGGAGCCGGGAGCGCTTCTGACCAATAACCCGCGCCTGCCGGGACTGGACGGCAGGAAGATGAGCAAGAGCTACGGCAACGCCGTCTATCTTTCCGACGACGACGCTGCCGTTTCCTCCAAGGTCTCATCGATGGTCACCGACCCGGCGCGCGTGCGAAGATCAGACAAGGGACATCCGGAAGTATGCAACGTTTTCTCCTATTATTCGGTCTTCTGGCCGGAGAAGACCCCGGAGACCGCCGATTCCTGCCGGAATGCCGCCGTGGGGTGCACGGAATGCAAAAAGATGCTCGCCGGGAAGATATGCGGGATACTCTCTCCGTTGAGGGGGAAACGCGCGGAACTGCTGAGCAAAGACGGCTACATCGGGGACGTGCTTAGAGAAGGCGCCGTGAAGGCCTCGGCCGTCGCCGCGGCCACGCTCGAGGAAACCAGGAGGGCGATGAAGATATGAGCTATAAAGTCAGGCTGGAGCTTTTTGAAGGGCCGCTGGACCTGCTGCTTTACCTGGTCAAGAAAGACCACTTGAACATCTACGACATCCCCATCTCCCAGGTCACGGAGCAGTATCTCAAGTACCTGGAATTGATGAAACTGCTGGACCTGGGCATAGCCGGGGATTTCCTGGTCATGGCGGCCACCCTTATGGAGATAAAATCGAAGATGCTTCTGCCGGCGGAACAGGAAGAAGAGAGCCGGGAGGAGCAGGAAGACCCGCGCGCCGAACTGGTCAGGCGCCTGCTGGAATACGAGAAGTTCAAGAAGGTCGCCGACGAATTGAAGGAGAGGGAGTCCGTCCAGATGAACCTTTTCAAACGGGCCCGTCCGCTGGAAAAAGAGGAGATATCCTCCCCGGAGGACGTGAAAGAAGCCGGGGAGGGTTACTTCGAGGCCAGCATATTCGACCTCATCGGCGCTTTTTCCAAGGCGATGCGGGAGGTGCCGAAAGAGATATTCTACGAGGTGATCAAGGATGAGTTCACCGTCGAGGACAAGATCCATTACATCCTGCATCTCCTGCTCGTGAAGCAGTCGACCACCCTTTCCGGCCTGTTCGGGCAGGCGCGCAACAAGGTCGAGATCGCGGTCACTTTCCTGGCCATCCTGGAGCTGGTGCGCATGAAGGAGATAGTGGCCGTCCAGCGCGGCCTCTTCCAGGAAATAGAGGTGGTCAGGAACAGCGAGAACATAATCCCCTATGACAGAGCAGGCCAGACGGAAAATAATTAGCGCCGGAGCCGAAGGCGGGCAGGCCGCGGTGTTCGACAAGATCGAGACGGAAGAGGACGTGGTCGTCAATCTTTCCGTGCGGCCGGAGCGCCTGGATGATTTCGTCGGGCAGAAGGAGACGGTCTCCAATCTTAAAGTGTGCCTGGCCGCCGCCGCGCAGCGCGGCGAGCCGCTGGAGCACGTCCTGCTCTCCGGCCCCCCGGGGCTCGGCAAGACCTCCCTTTCGCGCATCATCGCGCACGAGATGAACTCCAAGATAACCGCCACCTCCGGCCCGGCCATAGAGAGGGCGGGTGATCTCATCGGCATATTGACCAACCTTGAAAAAGGGGACATCCTTTTCATAGACGAGATACACAGGCTTTCCAAGGTGGTCGAAGAGTTCCTCTACCCGGCCATCGAGAATTTCCAGATAGACTTCGTCATCGATAAAGGCCCCTACGCCAAGACCATAAAGTTCAACCTGAAGCCGTTCACGCTGATCGGGGCGACCACCCGTTCCGGACTGCTTTCCGCCCCTTTGCGCAGCAGGTTCGGGATACTTTACCATCTTGATTTCTACGCCCCGGAGGAGCTGGCCGCGATAATCAGGCGCTCGGCCGGGATATTGAACATAGATATATCCGGCGACGCCGCGGGCGAGATGGCGCGCAGGTCGCGCGGCACGCCCAGGATAGCCAACCGGCTGCTGCGCCGGGTAAGGGATTACGCCCAGGTCGAAGGCAGGCACGCCATAGACATAGAACTGGTGCGCAGCGCGCTGGAGCGCCTGCGCATAGACGCCTCCGGGCTGGACGAGATGGACCGCAAGGTGCTGAGAATGATCGCCGAATACTACGGCGGCGGTCCGGTGGGCATCGAGTCCCTGGCGGCGAGCCTCAACGAGGAGGCTGATACCATCGCCGATACCGTGGAACCTTATCTGCTCCAGATAGGTTTTCTTAAGCGCACCAGCCGCGGAAGGACGATCTCCAGGCAGGCCTGCGAGCATCTCGGGTTGAAATGCCCGGCCGGCGAAGAGACCGGGCTTTTCTAAATGAAGATACTTCTGCATATCTGCTGCGCCCCCTGCCTGATCTATCCTCTGGAAAGAATAAGAGAGCGCGGGATCGAAGCGTCGGGCGTGTTCTATAATCCCAATATCCACGGCGCGTTCGAATACGGCGCGCGCAGGCAATGCCTGGAAGTTTATTCCGCGTCCCGCGGCCTCGATGTGGAATATCCCCCGTACGCCCCGCGGGAGTTCTTCTGCGGGGTCAAGGGCGGTCAAGCGCCGTCAAGGTGCGCGGATTGCTGGCTGCTGCGCCTGCGTTTCACCGCCAGGCTGGCCCGCAGCCGCGGCCTGGACGCTTTCTCCACCACGCTCCTGGTCAGCCCTTATCAGGACCACGAACTGCTTAAGGCGGCGGCGGAACGGGCGGCGGAAGAGGAGAAAGTGGATTTCTATTATGAGGATTTCCGTCCCGGGTTCCGCGGGGCCCGCCGGCAGGCGCGGGAAGGCGGGTTGTACCTGCAGAAATACTGCGGGTGCGTCTACTCGGAGACGGAGAGATACCTCGCGAAAATGAAGACAGCGGCGCCTGAACGCGCCGGGATGATCTCTTAAGACTATGCAGGGGATGGCAAAAATACTTATATTCTCCGGACTGGCGCTGATATGCCTGGGCGCGCTGTTTCTGCTGGCGCAGAAGATACCGTTCCCGGGCAGGCTCCCGGGGGACATACATATAAAGAACGGGAAGTTCTCTTTTTATTTCCCGCTGACGACCTGCCTGCTGCTTAGCCTGGCGGCCTCGCTGCTTTTGCGGATATTCTCACGCAGATGAAGAAATTTATCGGACCGGCATCTATTATAATGCTCCTGTTCCTCTCCGCGGCACCGCTCTGCCAGGCCGCGGCGCCTGAACAGAAGAACGTGGAATACAGACCGCCCTCCTCCGGAGCTCCTTATATAAGGGTCGCCGTGCTGCGTAATGTCGGTTCCATAAACCTGAAAGTTAACGGGACTTTCTACGTCTACGACGCGGCCACGGGGCGCAGGTTGTCGCAGGAGAAGGATGCCCGCTGGACGGTGACCGCAGGGCAGAAAGGGATGTCGGCCGGAGGGCATCTTTTCGCTGTGGAGCGGATAATAGTCAAGTCGCGCGACCGGGACGAGATATACCTCAACGGCAGGCGTTTCCGCGGGGAAATGCGCCTGATCGGGAGGAACGGTTCACTGCTGGCGGTGAATTATGTCGGGCTGGAGGATTACATAAAAGGGATATTCATCAGGGAATCTTCGCACTACTGGCCGCCGGAGGTCCTTAAGGCCGAGGCCATAGTGTTCAGGAGTTTCGCCTTGTACCGGGCGGCGGAGAACGCCTCCCGGGACTACGACGTCACCTGCGACGTCTACTCCCAGGTCTACGGGGGTATGACGGCCGAACGTTACCGCACCAACAAGACGGTAAAGGACACCGAAGGCATGGTGCTGGTTTACGCCGGGAAGATCTTTCCGGCGTATTACCACTCCGCCTGCGGCGGGCACACCGAGGACGCGGCAAAACTCTGGAACATCGATCTCCCGCCCCTGAAAGGGGTCGCCTGCGGCTACTGCGAGGAGTCCCCGCATTCCCGCTGGAGCATGACGCTCTCCAATAAAGAGGTCTCCTCAAAACTGCACGCGGAGAGCCGCGTGGGCGTTCCACAGATAACCGGGATCACCCCCGGCAGCCGGGACGTCTCCGGACGGCTGGAGGACCTGATTTTCTCCTTCGAGGACGGAGGCAGCAGGTGTATTTCCGCTAAAGAGTTCCGGCAGCTTATGGGCCCGGACGTGATAAAAAGCACCAATTTCGAGGCGCGGCTTGCCGGCGGCGGCATAATCTTCGAAGGCGCCGGCTGGGGCCACGGTGTGGGACTCTGCCAGTGGGGCGCTTATTTCATGGCCAAGCGGGGGGCCTCGTATACGCAGATACTTTCACATTATTATCCCGGGACGCAGATAGTCAAAGTCGGCAGTCTCAAGTCCGGCGATAGCAAAACGGCGGGCGGCAGACAGCCGGCCGCACGCTGAAACGGCAGATGCAGAGACTCTCTGATTTCGATTTCGAACTTCCTACCGGGCTCGTGGCGCAATACCCGCTGCGGCAGCGCGACAAGGCCAGGCTTCTCGTTCTGGAACGAAAGAGCGGCAGGGTGGAACACCGCTCATTCTGCGATCTACCGGAATATACGGCAAAAGATGACCTGCTGGTGCTCAACGACAGCAGGGTAGTGCCCGCCCGCGTAAACGCGCGCAGGAAAAGCGGGGGCAAGGCCGAGGTCTTTCTGCTTGAACGCAAGAACGGGCTGGTGTTCCGCGCGCTGCTTAAACCGGCGAGATTGAGGACAGGGGAGGAACTGCTGCTGGGCGGTCCGGGGATCGTCTGCACGGTGACCGGAAGGGACGAGGTCACTTTCAGCGGCTGCGGAGAGGATGATATCTACGCCTCCGGGAGCGTCCCGCTTCCTCCTTACATAAAGAGAGAACCCACGGAGGAGGACAAGCTGTATTACCAGACGGTGTTCGCGCGCGAGAACGGCTCGGTGGCGGCCCCCACGGCCGGCCTGCACTTCACGCCGGAGCTCCTGGAAAAGATGAACGGCGCCGGCGCGCGGACGGCCTACGTCACCCTGCACGTGGGTTACGGGACCTTCAAGCCGGTCAAATGCGAGGACGTCTCCGGGCACAGAATGGAGGAGGAGCGTTACCGGATCGGGGAGGACGCGGCCTCGAAGATAAAAGTGGCCGCGGATCGCGGCAATAACATCTGCGCGGTGGGGACCACCAGCCTGCGCACCCTCGAGACTTACGCTTCTTCCGGGGAAAGAGAGGGACGGACCGGGCTTTTTATCTATCCCGGATACGAATTCCGCCTGGTCGACCGTCTGGTCACCAATTTTCACCTCCCCAAGACCACTCTGCTGATGCTTGTCTGCGCCTTTGCCGGGACTGAAATGGTCCTGGAGGCCTACAGGAAGGCGGTGGAGGAGAAATATAGGTTCTACAGTTATGGCGATGCGATGCTAATTATTTAACAGTCTGCTGAAAAAGCCTCATCTGCGTTGTTACGCGCTGCGCGGTCTTTGTGCGGCGTATATGAATACATACGCCTCCGCAGCCGCTTGGCGCGCGCCTATCATCTGAGGCTTTTTGAGCAGACTGGGTAATTGCGAATTACAGGTCAATAGTTTAATTTTATCCGTAACCGTTACCGAAAGACGAAACGGGTTTCGTTACCATAACCGTTTATACATGATCGTGATCTAAAAGAAAAATGAGCACTTTTAAACTTATAACCAGGGATACGGGCACCTCCGCCAGGACAGGTGAGTTGCGCACGCAGCGGGGCACCGTCGAGACCCCGTGTTTCATGCCGGTGGGCACGCAGGGTACGGTTAAGTCCATCCTGCCGAGCCAGCTGAGCGAGGCCGGCGCGCGCATGATCCTTGCCAACGCCTATCATCTTTTCCTGCGCCCGGGGCTGGAGGTGATAAAGAAGGCCGGGGGCCTGCATGATTTTATTTCCTGGCCCGGCCCCATACTGACAGACAGCGGCGGCTACCAGTTCTTCAGCCTGGCGCTGCTGCGCAAGATCACCGACGAGGGGGTGCGTTTCCAGTCGCACGTGGACGGGATGAAGCATTTTCTGCGCCCGGAGGACGTGGTCGACATCCAGATGACGCTCGGCAGCGACATAATGATGCCCCTGGACGAATGCGTCGCTTATCCCGCCTCTCACCGCCAGGCCCTGGGCGCGGTGAAGAGAACCCTGCAGTGGGCCCGCCGTTCGAAAGAAAGGTTCCTTCATTGCTCCGCGGCTTCCGTGGACGGACTGCCGTCCGGACAGTTGTTCGCCATAGTGCAGGGTTCCGGTTACAGGGACCTGCGCGAGGAGTGCGCCGCCGCGCTGGCGGAGACCGGGTTCGACGGCTACGCCATGGGAGGGGTGTCTGTGGGCGAGCCTAAAGAAGTGATGTATGAGGTCATGGGGCTGACCTCCGCTCTTCTGCCCGAAGAGAGGCCCCGTTATCTGATGGGGGTCGGCCTTCCGGAGGACATACTTGAGGGGATAGCCTGCGGGGTGGATATGTTCGACTGCGTGATCCCCACGCGTTACGGCAGGAACGGCAGCGCCTTCACTTCCCTGGGGAAGATCGTTATAAGGAACGCCGCCTTCACCTGCGATCTCCGCCCGCTGGACCCGGCCTGCGGCTGTTACACCTGCAGGAATTTCTCCAGGGCTTATTTGAGGCACCTGTTCAACACCGGCGAGATGCTCGGGATGCACCTGCTTTCCCTGCACAACATCAATTTCTACCTGAACATGATGCGTTCCGCGCGCGAGGCGATAAGCCTGGGCAGGTTCGGGGCTTTCCGCGCGGAGTTCACGGAGAAATACAAGAGAGGCGGGCGTTGAGTATGCTGCGTATAGATATCGTGACGATCTTCCCGGGGATGTTCGACGGAGTGCTGGGCGAGTCGATGATGAAGAGGGCGCGGGACAGGAAGAAAGCGCTTGTCCGCGCGCACGACCTGCGTGATTATACTCTGGACAAGCACCGCAAGGTGGATGACAGGCCTTTCGGAGGCGGGGCAGGTATGGTCATGTCCCCCGAGCCCATATTCCGCGCTGTGGAGGCGTTGAAAAAAGGCCGCAGGAGCGGCCGGGGCAGGGTGATACTGCTCGGTCCGCAGGGCAGAAAGCTGGACCAGAAGCTGGCGCTTGAATTGTCGCGGCTCAGCTGGATGATACTCATCTGCGGGCATTACGAAGGGGTGGATGAAAGAGTAAGAGAGCATCTGGCGGACGAAGAGATATCCATCGGCGATTATATCCTGACCGGCGGGGAGGTCCCGGCCATGGTCCTTACGGACTGCGTGGTGCGGCTTATCCCCGGGGTCCTTGGCGATAAAAATTCCTTGAATTTTGAGTCATTCGAGGGTAATCTATTAGAGTATGCCCAGTACACCAGGCCGGCGGATTTCCGCGGTATGAAAGTGCCGGAAGTCCTCCTGCGCGGGGACCACGGCAGGATCGGCGCCTGGCGCAGGGAAGACAGCCTGCGCAGGACAAGGCAGAGAAGGCCGGACCTGTCAGGCGGGAGCGGCCGGACTTGACGGTGTGCCCTCCGGGCGGCGTATTCAAGCGAATATACAGGGAGCGGCAACGCTCATAACATTGTTTGGCCGGGGACCCCGCGTCGATATGCGGGGCCCGGGTGTTTACCCCGCAAGGCGTTTCTTTGCCGTATTCTTGCGGAGAAGTTCCAATTCCTTTAGGAGACAGACCAATGAACAAGATCAAAGCCATCGAACAGAAATTCTCAACCGGAAAAGATTTTCCCGCTTTCAACGTGGGCGATACGGTCAAGGTTTTCGTGAAGATACCGGAAGGCCCGGACAAGTTCCGCCTCCATCCTTACGAAGGCATCGTGATCGCCAGGAAAGGCAGCGGGGTCAACGAGAACTTCACCGTCAGGAAGATATCGTTCGGGGAAGGTATTGAAAGGGTTTTTCCCCTGGGGACATCGGCGATAGAGAAGATAGAGGTGATACGCTCCGGCAAGGTGAAGAGGGCCAAACTTTATTATCTGCGTAGCAAGGTCGGCAAACGCGCCACCAAGATAGATTCCAAGGAAGAGCAGGGCGCGAAAAAGGCGTAACGGCGGCATTCATTGTATCCTGTTGCGGCAATAATGGAACCCGGGTCCCAATTGGATAATAGAGAAGGATTACTTTATTACGAGCGCGGGCTTGAAGCCGCAGGCTGCCGGTTGATAATCGGCGTCGATGAAGCCGGGCGCGGTCCCCTGGCCGGTCCGGTGGTCGCCGCGGCCGCGGCCCTGCGGGATTTTTCCTTCTCCAGCCGCATAGACGATTCCAAGAAACTCACTCCCCGCCAGCGCGATGCCGCTTTTCTGGAGATCGTAAATAAGGCCGATTACGGAATAGGCATCATAAACGAACAGATAATAGACAGCGTCAACATCCTTGAAGCCAGCAAGCTGGCCATGCAGGAGGCTGTTAACGATCTTCTTGCCCGCCGGGAAGGACCTTTGCCGGAGGCGCACGCCCTGGTGGACGGCGATATGCGTATAAGTCTTGCCGTTCCGCACACCTGTATTGTCAAGGGGGATTCCAGGTCCTTGAGCATAGCCTGCGCCTCCATCATCGCGAAAGTCACCAGGGACAGGATCATGGCGATATACGACGCGGTCTACCCGCAGTACGGGTTCTCCAGGCACAAGGGTTATCCGACCGAGGCGCACCGCAGCGCCATCAGCCGCTGCGGACCTTCGTTGATACACCGCAGGAGCTTCGCCGGTGTCTAGACCGGGAACGGATGCGGAGAAGGCCGCGGGGGAATTCCTGCTGCGGCAGGGATACCGCATACTGCGGAGGAATTACCGCTGTCCGGCCGGGGAGATCGACATCGTGGCCAGGGAAAAGAGGGCGTTTTGCTTCGTGGAGGTAAAGTCCCGCAGCAGCGACGCCTGCGGAAGCCCGGCGGAAGCGGTCACGCCGGAGAAAAAAAGAAGATTATGCCGGGCCGCGGCCTGGTATCTCTCGGAGTCCGGTCTGGAGGACAGGGCGGCGCGTTTTGACGTGGTCACCGTCATGTATGACGGTGCCGGCCCGGAAATAGAACTCTACAAAGACGCTTTTGAATGCGAGGAGCGGTGAATTGTTCAAGATACCTGGGTCGGCCCGGGGCGGTGTCCCCATAGCGAAGATAGCATCCCGGCTGGGAATAAGCGCTAAATATCTCGTTCCCTACGGCAGATATATCGCCAAGATAGAGCCGGAGATCCTTTTGCGCCGGAGACCGCCGGCGCGCAGAAGTAAATACATACTGGTGACCGCCGTCACGCCCACGCCGCTGGGCGAGGGAAAGACGGTGACCACCATCGGCCTTTCCATGGCCCTCAACCGTCTCGGAGCGAAGGCCTGCTCCTGCATAAGGGAATCTTCCCTGGGGCCGCTTTTCGGCCTCAAAGGCGGCGGCGCCGGCGGCGGCCGTTCACACGTGGTCCCCGCGGAGGAATTCAACCTTCATTTCACCGGGGACATCCACGCAGTCGGGTTCGCCCATAATCTCGCCGCGGCATACCTGGACAATTCCATCTATCACGGCAACAGCTTTGACATCCCCGCCGACGGCATATACTGGAAAAGGGTGGTCGAGGTCAACGACAGGTCTTTAAGGAAAGTGCGGCTGCCTTACGGGACAAAAGGCGCCGGGGAGAGGGAGAGCGGTTTCGAGATCACGGCGGCCTCCGAACTGATGGCGATCCTCGGACTGAGCGAGGACGCGCGCGACCTGCGCGCCAGGCTCGGCAGGGTGGTGCTGGCGGAACGCAATGACGGGGGATACGTCACCGCCGGGGACATAAAAGTCTCGGGCAGCATGGCGGTCTGTTTGAAGGACGCGTTGAAACCGAACCTTATCCAGACTGTGGAGAACACCCCCTGTTTCGTGCACACCGTTCCCTTCGCGAACATAGCCCATGGCAACAGCTCCATCCTGGCGGACAGGATCGCGCTTTCCTGTTCGGAATACGTGGTCACCGAGGCGGGGTTCGGGGCGGACTGCGGCGCCGAGAAATTCTTCAATATCAAATGCAGGGCCTCCGGACTGAAACCGGACGCGGCGGTGCTGGTCTGTTCGGTGCGCGCCCTGAAGGCGCACAGCGGCAGGTTCAGGGTGGTCCCGGGAAAGCCGCTTGACGAGGCGCTGGGCAAAGAGGACCTGGAAGCGCTGGAGGCCGGATGCGGCAACCTGCAGAAACAGATAGAGAACATACTTCTTTTCGGGGTGCCGGTAGTGGTCGCCGTGAACCGTTTTTCCGGTGACACCGACAGGGAGATCGCCCTGGTTTCGGCGAAGGCCGCGCAGTTCGGGGCGAGCGCCTGCGAGGTCAGCGAGCTCTGGGCGCGCGGTTCCGCCGGCGGCATTAAGCTGGCCGAGAGCGTGGTCAGGGCCGCGGAGACGCCGGGCAGGTTCTCTTTTCTTTATGATAGCGGCGACAGCGTGGAGAGTAAGATCGCCGCTATCGCCGTGAAGGTCTACGGCGCGCGGGGAGTGGAATATTCCGATACGGCGCGCAGAAGAATGGAGCTTTACGTCTCGCGCGGATGGGGCGGCCTGCCGGTGTGCATGGCCAAGACGCAGTTCTCGCTTTCGCACGACCCGCGGCTCAAGGGCAGGCCGGAAGGGTTTGTCCTGCCGGTCTCGGACATCAGGCCGGCTATAGGGGCGGGATATCTTTACGCGCTCTGCGGCGGGATCCAGACCATGCCCGGACTTCCCGCGCGTCCGCGCGGTGAGGATATGTATGTGGACGACAACGGCGTGATAAGGGGGCTTTGACGATATCATGGTGAAATACTGCCGCAAGAGCGTGGAGAAATACAACTGCTGCCTGGCCGCCGGCAGCGCGGTCCCCGGAGGCGGTTCCGCCGCTGCGGTCGCCGCCGCGATGGGAACGGCGCTGTTGAGCATGGTGATAAATTTCTCGGTCGGCAGAAAGGCTTATGCCGCGCACGAGAAGCGGCTTAAGGAGATACTCTCGGAGGCGGAGAAACTGCGCGTGCGGTTCCTGGAGCTGGCGGACCTGGATTCCGAGGCCTTCAGCGGCAGGGACATGCGCAGGTCGCTGGACATTTCTTTCATAATCTGCCGGCTTTGTTACGAGGCCGTTAAGTTCTGCCCGGAGGTGCTGAAGAAGGGGAATCCCAATCTTTGCACCGACACCGGCACCGCCGCGGCCATGCTGGAGGCGGCTTTCTGCGGCGCGTATCTGAACGTGCGCATCAATCTCAGGATCATCGGCGACAAACCGTTGTCCGCGGGGATGCTCAGGGAACTGGCCGTCAAGAAACGGTCGATGTCCAGGATAAGAACGGAGATGGAGAATGGCGTCTGCGGGATTATTGAAGGGTAGCGTAATAGCCGAGCGCATAAAAGAGGACATCCGTTCCAGGATAGGGAAGCTCGGTTTCCGGCCGGCCCTGGCCGGCATCCAGGTCGGCGACAACGCCGCGGCGGAGTCCTACACGCAGATGCAGTCCAGGCTGGCCTCTGCCCTGGGTTTCGATTACCGGCTGCATAAACCGGCCGCCAGGGCTTCCCTTGACGACCTCAAGGAACTGATCGGCCGGCTCAACGACGACGCGGGGATCAACGGGATCATCATACAGAAACCCCTGCCCAACGGGATAGATTACCTGGCGGCGGTGCGGGAGATATCCCCTTTGAAGGACGTGGAGGGGATGCATCCCTATAATATCGGTCATATGTTCTTTCCCCGCCCGCGCATCGTCCCCTGCACGCCGGCGGCGGTCATGGAACTCATTAAATTGTCCGGTGTCAGGCTGGAAGGCCGGGAAGCCGTGCTGATCGGCCACAGCGAGATAGTGGGGCGGCCGCTGGCGCTCCTTCTCCTGGACAAGCTTGCCACCGTCACTGTCTGCCACATCGGCACGCACAGCGCCGGCAAACTGCAGGAGCACGTCGCGCGCGCCGAGATACTGGTTGTGGCGGTGGGAAAAGCCGGGATAATCAAAGGCAAGTGGGTGAAAGAGGGGGCGGTGGTGATAGACGTCGGCATAAACCGCAGCAACGGCATGATCGTCGGGGACGTGGAGACCGCCGAGGCGGCGGCCAGGGCCTCATGGATAACCCCGGTGCCGGGCGGAGTGGGCCCGGTGACCGCAGCCATCCTGATGCGCAACTTCCTGGAAGCGGCCTCCATGCAGAAGAAACACCACCCGGCGGCAAGATCATGAGCAAGCCGCGGCCTCCCGCCGTCAGCGAGTCGAATTGACCATGAAGACCGTCCTCCTGCTTTTGATATCCAACATTTTCATGACTTTCGCCTGGTACGGGCATCTGAAGTACGGCAAGGCCCCTCTGATAGCGGCGATACTGGTCAGCTGGCTGATAGCTTTCGCCGAATACTGCTTCCAGGTGCCTGCCAACCGCATAGGCTACAGGGAGTTCTCGGCCGCGCAGTTGAAAACAATACAGGAAGTGGTCTCTCTTTCTGTTTTCTCGGTCTTTTCGGTGTTGTATCTGGGGGAACGCCTGAAATGGAATTATCTGGCCGGTTTCGTTCTGATAGCGGCGGCGGTGTATCTTATATTTAAAAAATGAGCGGATTCAGGGAAAAATTAAAAGCCGGGGAATTCGTGGTCACCTGCGAGCTCAACCCGCGGAAAGGCGGGGATCTCGGGGAACTGCTCGAGGCCGCGTCCTCGATGCGCGGCAGGGTGGACGCTTTCAACGTCACCGATTCGCACGCGGCGGTGATGAGGCAGAGCCCGCTGGCGCTCTGCCTGCGGCTGAAGGATGCCGGGTCGGAGCCGATATACCAGCTTACCTGCCGCGACAGGAACCGCCTTGCCCTGCAGTCCGACCTGCTGGCCGCCGCGGCATTGGGAATAACCAACATCCTGGCGTTGACCGGTGATCACCCGTTACTGGGAGACCACCGGGAGGCAAAACCCGTTTTCGATCTGGACTCCGTGCAGCTGCTGTCGGTCATCTCCGGCATGCGCGGCGGCAGGGATATGCAGGGGCATCCGTTGTCCGGGGAGGCGCCGGATTTCTTCTGCGGCGCCGTGGTCAATCCCGGGGCCGAGCCGCAGGAACTCGAGCTGATGAAAATGGCAAAGAAGGCGGCCGCCGGCGCGGAATTCTTCCAGACCCAGGCCGTTTTCGACGCGGGGTCTTTCTCCGCGTTCATGCGCGGGGAGCAGGCCGCCGGCTCCAGAGTGATCGCAGGCATACTGCCCCTGAGATCGGCGCGCACCGCCAGGTATCTCAACCGGCACGTGCCGGGGGTCAACGTCCCCGAGCGGCTGATCGAAGAGATAGAGAGTTGCGGGGATGACGGCTGTGCCTTGGCGGAGATATTCTCGCGCCTCATCAGGGAAGTGAAACCTTTGTGCGCCGGCATACATATTATGCCGGCGGGATGGTTTTCCGTGATGCCGCGCCTGCTGGAAGCGGCGGGCAGACAGGGTTGAATCGGTCTATATAATATCTACTGAACGGAGCCGGATTTATGACGGACGGAAAGACACCTGAAGTATTGATCATCGGCGCGACGAACGCCGGCTTCGCGGCCTGCAGCCGTCTCGCCGCGGCGAAGCCGGACTGGAAAGTGACCCTTTTGGCCCAGGAGGATGAGCTGCCGTATGACCGCGGGCTCCTGCTGGATTACATAGAAGGCAGGGCGAAAAAGCGGGAAGTCCTTCTCTGCGAAGAGGGGTTCTTTTCCGGGAATAACGTGGAGTTGGTCCGGTCGGCGGCGGTAAGCGGGATCGATTTCGCCAGGCAGAGGGTGCTCCTGCGCAATAACCGGCGGATGGCCTACGATTATCTCATCATCGCCGGCGGCCGCAAGCCGGCGCTGGACATCCCGGGAAAGAACAAGGAGGGCGTTTCCGTTCTTTTCTGCCTTTCCGACGCGGAAGAGATCAGGCGGAGGGTCTCGATACCCGGCAACGTGGTCGTCTGCGGCGGTGAGGACGACGCGCGGAGACTCTGCGGCTTTTTCGTTTCGGCCGGCAGGACGGTCAAATTGCTGCTGGAAGACGGGGACGGGCCTGCGGACGTCACGGAAGATAATCCGGAACTGCTCCGCGGGACCAGCATTACGGAGATCATCGGCGACGGCAGGGAATTGAAAGCGGTGAGATTGAGCAGCGGGAAAATAGTCGAGGCCGCCTCCGTGTTCTTTTGCCGGCGCGGCAATCCCTGTATGGATTTTGCCGCCGGCGGGGCCGCGCAGATCGAGAACGGGCGGATAAAAGCCGGCGGGGACCTGCGCGCCGGAACGGATAATGTCTTTGTCTGCGGGGAGGCCGCGGCTGAATTAAGCGCCGGAGAGGCGCGCCAGCAGGGGGTCCAGGCCGCCGAAAGCATACTCAAAGCGGAGTCGGGAAAGACCGGAGCGGTCGTCTGACCGTTCTTTCACGGGGGAAACACGGATGTCTTCCATAATCGCGGAACTCGGGGAAAAAGGCACTAAAGCGGTGCTGGCTTTGACGCGCGCGGAATCGGAGAGACTGCTCAAGGCCCGCGGCGCCGGGACGGCCCTGGAATTGCCGGGGACCAATTATTCGCTGCCTTTGATCAAGGCCCTTTTGAACGAGGACGTGCGGACCCTCGGGGATTGCGGGCGTATCATTCAGGAGGCGGAGAAACTCGCGGCGGGCGTCCCGGCGGGGAACGGGCTTTTTCTTGAGGCGGCCGGGGGGCTGCTGAATAAAGGGCTGGCGGTCCTTTTGTGCGAGGAACTCCTGGCGTCTTTCAAATATCTTGAGGGAGAACACCCCAAGCCCGAGACGGCCGGTTTCCTTTCCGACAACCTGCTGCGTTCTCTCGGCATACAACTGGTCGACGGCCGCATATCCGGCATCGCGGTGATCGCCGGTCCGGCGAAAGACGCGGACTCTGCCGTGCGCCTGATACGGGACCTGCAGTCCAAGAGCATCGTCAGCCTGCTCGTCGGCAGCGCCGGCGGAACGAGCATGCTTAAGCAGTTGTCCGATTCCAAGGTCGCGGTCGGGCTGGACAATTACATCGTGCCTCTGGGCATGGATTATCTCTCCGCGGTCTACGCCGTTGACTGGGCGGTGAGGGCGCCGCTTATGTACGGCGGGCATAAATGCGGGGAGTGGAAAGAGATACTGTCGTATACCAGGGACAAAGTGCCCGCTTTCGTCGTCCTGCTCAGCCACGTGGACGAGGTCATCGTCGCCACCGGGCTGGGCGCGCTGGCGATGGGATTTCCCATCATAACCGACCTGGACATCCCGGAGGTCCCCAAACTGGAGACCACTCTTTACGAGGCCCTGGTCCGGCAGAGCGATTATTTTTCGATCTCCGCCGCCTGCATACAGACGCGCGGCATAAAGGTCAAAGTCTCCGAAGTGCCGGTACCGGTGCCTTATGCCGCGGCTTTCGAAGGGGAGCGCGTCAGGCGGGACCAGCTGCACGCGGAGTTCGGCGGCAAGAGCAGCCTGGCCTTCGAGCATTTATACAGCCTGGGGCTGCAGGAGGTGGAAGACGGCAAAGTGGAGATACACGGGCCGGACATAGACGCCCTGCCCAAGGGCAGCCGGTCGCTGCCGCTGGCGTTGATAGTGGAGACGGCGGGCAGGCGGATGCAGAAGGATTTCGAGCCGATACTCGAGCGCCAGATACACCGGTTCGTGAATTACGCCATGGGCATAATGCACGTCGGCCAGCGTGATATGAACTGGATCCGCGTCTCCAAAGACGCCTTCGCCAAAGGGTTCCGTCTGAAGCACCTCGGTGTCATACTGCACGCCATGCTGCACCAGGAATACCAGGCCATAGTGGACAAGGTGCAGGTGAAGATATACACCGGGAAGGCCGATGTGGAAAGACTTTTGTCGTCGGCTTCAAGGAGCTTCGGGGAAAGGGACGAGCGCCTGAGCGGGATGACGGATGAGAACGTCGATACTTTCTATTCCTGCCTGCTCTGTCAGTCGTTCGCGCCCAACCACGTCTGCATAGTGACACCGGAGAGACTTGGTTTGTGCGGCGCTTATTCCTGGCTGGACGCCAAGGCATCCTACGAGATCACTCCCACCGGGCCGAACCAGCCGGTCCTTAAAGGCAAGGTCCTGGACGAGCGCACGGGACAGTGGGGGAACATAAACGATTTCGTTTACCTGAAATCCAACAAGACCGTTGATAAGGTCAGTATGTATTCGCTGCTGGACGCGCCGCAGACCTCCTGCGGGTGTTTCGAGTGCATAGTGGCAATATTGCCGGAAGCCAACGGGGTGATGGTGGTCCACCGGGACCATATCGGCATCACCCCCTGCGGCATGACCTTCACCACCTTGGCCGGGTCCGTGGGCGGAGGGGTCCAGACGCCGGGGTTTCTCGGCGTCGGGAAATTGTATATAGCCAGCAGGAAATTCATCTCCGCCGAGGGCGGTCTGAAGCGGGTGGTCTGGATGCCCAGGGAACTCAAGGAAATGCTCGCCGACCGCCTGCGCAGGCGCTGCGAAGAGCTCGGGGATCCTTCTTTGTTCGACAAGATAGCCGACGAGGATTCCGCCGTAAAGATCGAGGAACTCCTGGAATTCCTGGCAAAAGCCGGGCATCCGGCCCTGGAAATGCCGCCGTTGTTCTGATACGGCGCGCGCGGGGACCCCGGCGGGGAAATAAAAATAATTTTTTTCTTGACGTTTGCGCAAAATCAAATATAGTATAAACTTAATGAAAAACACGGAGGGATTCGGAATGACTTGTAGGATCGCAGGTTTTCTGGCAGCGTTCGTGTTATTGGCATCCGGTCAGGCAATCTCTTTTTCCGGCGCGCAGCTTCAAACTACTTTGCAGGACCAGGCGCGCGCTTACCGCGTTGAGGGACTGCGGTACCAGAAAGAAGGCAATCTTGAACAGGCATCCGCCTGTTACCAGAAGGCCATCTCCCTGAATCCCAATTTCGTGGAGGCTTATAACGACCTCGGCATCCTTTATGAGGCGAACGGCAGGCTGGAAAAGGCAAAGGATATGTACCTGCGCGCCATCGAGGTCGCCCCGAATTACCCGAGCAGTTACGCCAACATGGCCCTTTTATATGAAGGGCAGGGCGATTACATAAACGCCGTTCTTTACTGGATAAAAAGGGCCACTCTGGGCGGCCCGGGCGACCCCTGGGCGGACAA
>CAZAVF010000019.1:0-14823 GCA_964488935.1 uncultured Planctomycetales bacterium
AAAAAAAACCCGCCTCCGTATTCAGAATCGATAATAGAGAGCGGGTCGGATAATCTTAAGCTGTAAGATTATTTCAGCACCTCTATTCCCGGAGGCCTTCGTATCCTGGCTCGCCCCGTGGCCGGGGCATACAGTTGCGGGTACAGCCGCGGATTCGCACCGCGTTTCCTGCCAAATGTTGAATCGATGATACCACGGCCGGATGTCCGATGTCAAGACTATTTCAACTCAGGCTGGGTCGACGGACTATAAAGGCCGGGACCGGCAGATAGCGCCGGGACCGGCCTTTATTTTTCGCGCTTACGGCGGTAAAACGGCGTTTATTTACCGCTTGACTTCTTTACCGTCTGGGCAATTTTCACGATCTTCTTCACGCTCTCGGCGACGTTACTGCCCGCCTTGAGCGTAACTTTCACGTGATCATCGGCCTTTACGGTGGGGATCACGGACGGATCGACCACAACGGTCTTCTGGATCCCGGTCTTGTTCTCTTTCACCACTATCTCGCTCTTCCCCGCATCCACGGAGACCACCGTGCCTCTGAGCACATCCACCGCCGCATCGGCCTTCTTGACCGGAACGGTCTGGGCCGTCTGAGCGTAACTCAATACGGATATGCCTGCCGCCAACGATACTATCAAAGAAACAACCAATAATTTCCTCATTTTATTTTTTCCTTTCTTCTGATCGGTAGTTTCAGCCGATCCGGCGGACCACGCGCGGCGGTCCGCCCACGATCTCTGTGCTGAACGCAGCCTCGTCCTCAAGGCCGCGGTCTTGGCGCCGTCAAAGTATGAAAAGACGCGTTCCGGCCGGCATTCTTCACCGGGAACTTAAACCGGAGACAAAGGAAAGGGAATTGCGGGAGGGGATTTTTCGTGGTTCTCTAGATATGCCTGGATGAAACGCGGCATAAGGGAAACGCCGCAAAGCTCGGAGAACAGGACCCCATTGGACAATACGCCGGAGAAGAGATCAGCGTAGTTGAAGAAAACGCCCGTGTCGCAGAGAATATCCAGGGAGGGGTCGTCGTCCTCGCCGGCCGCCATGTTGAAGACAACCAGCGACAAAGCCAGGATGCAGACAAGCGCCGATCTTAACAAACGTGGTTTTTCCATCCCGGGGACTCCGGCTGCGATGCTCTTCCCATAACACGGCCGGCGCGTTCTTGATCCGCCCGGACGCACAAAACCCCGCCCCGGGCAAGACCGGGACAGGGCCTTTGAAAACTCATTCCAAGGAATTCACTATACACCTTTACCGGTTAAACTCAAGCATTATCTTGAACCTGGAAATGCGGCGCACAATCGGCATAAAGGATACACGCCGGTTCCACACCTTATGTTTTACCGGCTCTTTAATCTTTCCTTCTTCCTTCTTATTTCGTCCTTCGCGCTTCTTCCCCCGTCCCGCTGTTCTTTCCCCGCCTCCGCCGCCATGTCGCGCGCGTGTTCCAGGGAAATGCGGCTCTCCTGCTCCCCGCTCATCATCTTGGCCATCTCGCGCACGCTGGCATCGCGGTCCAGCAATCCGACCGCCGTATATGTCCGCCCGCCGACGACCTTCTTGGAGACCTTGAAATGCCTGTCCGCGAAAGAGGTTATCTGCGGCAGGTGCGTTATAAGTATCACCTGGCGGTCGGAAGAAAGCTCTTTAAGCTTGCGGCCGGTCACCGTTCCCAGCCGCCCGCCGATCTGGGCGTCTATCTCGTCGAAGATCAGGACCGGCACCGTGTCGACTTTCGTCAGGGCCTTCTTGAGCGCCAGCATCAGCCTGGCGGCCTCCCCGGAAGAGACTATCTCCGCCAGGGGTTTAAGCGCCTCCCCGGTGTTCGGGCTGATATAAAAAACAACGCTGTCGGCGCCCTCGGCGTTCAGTGAGGCCGTTTCCAGCCGGCATTCGAAACGCGCGCCGGGTATTCCCAGCTCCGAAAGCTCTTCCTCGATAGTCCCCTTCAGGGCCTGCGCCGTCTTTTTCCGCAGGCGCGTGATCTTCTCCGCCGCCGCGCGCAGTTCCTTCTCCAGCCTGGCGGACTCCTCCCGCAGGGAAGCGTCGTTGTGTTCCAGGTCCGCCAGCAGAGCGTATTTCTCCCTGGCCGCCCTGTGAACCTTCTGCGCGTCATCAAGCCCCGGGCCGTATTTCCTGAGGATGTTCTCGTAGATATCGCAGTCCCCGTTGATACGGGCGGCCTCGCCGGGATCGAAAGAAAGCCCGTCCTTGTACTGCGAGAGCCGGCCGGAAAGCTCCTCCGCCTCGTTCTGCAGGCGTTCAAGGGACTGCGCCAGCTCTTCCGTGGAGGCGTCGATACGGTTCAGGCGCCGCATGGGCCCGAAAGCGCCGGAAAGAATGCGGCCGACGCCGCCGTCTTCATTCTCGAAAAGCGCCAGCAGGGCGTTGACCTCCCCGAAAAGTTTTTCCACGTTGTTAAGCTGGAGCTGTTTCCTGCGGGTCTCCTCGTAAACCGCAGTATCCAGCGCTACCTGTTCCAGTTCCTTTATCTGGTGGCCCAAGAAATCCAGGTCGCGCTCGCGGGACTGCCTGGCCAGCGCTATATCTTCAAGCCCGGCGGCCGTCTCCCTGTATTTTGAGAATATCCCCCGGTATTCGTCCTTGAGCGGGCCGAAATCTATTAAACGGTCCAATATGGAAAGGTGCGCGCCAGCGGCGAGTATCAGCTGATGGTCGTGCGCGCCGTGAAAGTCCACAAGGTTGTTCCCGACCGCCTTGAGCTGGGACACAGTGACGGAACGTCCGTTGATCTTCACTTTCTTGCGGCCGTCGGCCGACTGTTCCCGGTATACGATCAACTGGATGTCCTCTTCCCCGGGCAGGAATTCGGCTATAAGAGGGTCTTTCCTCAACTCCGGGGAAACGATATCGAAGACGGCCTCCACCGCGCACGGCGAACCGGGATCGCGTATCTGGGACTGGCCGAGCGTCTCCCCCAGGGCGAAACGCAGGGCGTCTATGATTATGGATTTTCCGGCGCCGGTCTCACCGGTGAGGATGTTCAACGCCGCGCCGAACTCGAGGGAAAGCTCGTCGATCAGACCGAAATTGCGGATATTCAACTGCGTGATCATCTGCCTGTTACCTTTAAAATTGAGAAAGCGGTGGACAACAGCGATTATATGACGTTTAAAGAACCCGGACAACCATTTTCGCGCCGCGCTAAAGTCTCACCAGCAGCGCCGCCAGGCAGCCGCGCCGGACGGTCCCGCTGCCGGTAAAATCCACGTCCTGCCCGAATGAATCCAGGCGTTTGACCTTACGCCCGCCGGAACCGTCCCTCACCATCTCCATAAGAGCGCTCTTCGTCATCCCGCTCAGGTTCGTGGATACGAACAGGCAGCCGCCCGGTTCAAGGGCCCTTATCGCCGACGCCACAAGCCCCGGCATATCTTTCCTGACGCTGAAGACCCGGCCTTCGTGGCGGGAGAAAGAAGGCGGGTCGAGGATTATAAGGCCGAAGCTGTTATTTCTTGCCGGCGCCCTCCGCAGGTATTCGACCGCGTCCGCGCGGATCATCTCGTTACGGGAAGGCTCCAGCCCGTTCAACCCGTAATTGAGCCTGCCTCTTTCAAGCGACTTCCTGCTCACGTCGACGTTGACCGCCGCCCGCGCCCCCCGGGCGCGGCAATAAACACCGAACGAACAGGTATAAGCAAAACAATTCAGCACCCGCCTGCCGGCGGCGTATCCGGAAACTATGTCCCTGTTCCTGCGCATATCGAGGAAAAGGCCGCAGTTAAGCGCGTCGTCAAGTTCCACCGAGAAATTAAACCCGTTCTCCCTGACGACCGTGCCGGCCGGCGCATCGTTCAGCCAGACCAGCTTACTGAAATCTTCGGCAGAATCCGGCGCAGGAGCGCTCCTGTCCTTGACGATGAAATACACCGCGCCGAAACGGTCTTTCAGGAAAGAGGTCAGAACGTCCCTCTTGTCCAGCCAGCGCCTGTCGAAGACCTGGGCGCTGAAATGGCGGCCGTAGCGTTCGAGCACCAGCCCCTCCATCCCGTCCCCGGCCCCGTCGACCAGACGCACCGCGTCTGTGATTCCCGAAAGAGGACTGCGTCTGCGCGCGGCGGCTTCCAGCAGTTCTATTATCGCGTCGTCAGTCATCGACCTTCTATTGCCTTTTAGATCCCACGGCGGCAAGCAGTTCACTGTTGGAAGGATATTTGCCCAGCATCTCCACGAGTTCCCTGCCGCTCTCCAGGGGATCGCGTTCGAGCAGAAGACGCCTCAAATTGTCCGAAGCGTCCAGTTCCTCAGGAGAAAGCAGAAGCTCTTTTTTGCGGGTATTGCTGGCGGCGATGTCTATCGCCGGAAAAATGCGGTGGTTGGCGAGGTCCCGGGAAAGAACTATCTCCATATTGCCGGTCCCCTTGAATTCCTCGAATATCACCTGGTCCATGCGGCTGCCGGTATCGACCAGGATGGTCGCCATGATGGAAAGAGACCCCCCGTTCTCGATCTTGCGCGCGGCCCCGAATATGCGCCGCGGGACCTCCAGGGCCCTGGCGTCCACCCCGCCCGACAGTGTCCTGCCGCTGGAGGCGCTGCCGGCGTTGTGCACGCGGGACAGCCTGGTCAGGGAATCTATCACCACCATCACGTCTGCGCCTTCGGCCGCCTGCGCGAAGACTCTCTTCATCAGTTCGTCGGCCGTGCGCAGGTGGTTGTCGTAGGTCTGGTCGGATGAGGAGGCGTGCACCTCTGCGGTGACGCTGCGCCTGATATCGGTGACCTCCTCCGGGCGCTCGTCTATCAGCAGACAGTAGAGCTTCATCTCCGGCCGGCTCTCCGCCACCGCGCGGCAGATGTGCTTAAGAAAGGTGGTCTTGCCGGAACCGGGCGAGGCGACTATCAGTCCGCGCTGCCCCATGCCTATGGGACAGATCAGGTCCATAGCCCGCATGGTGAATTCCCTGCTGCCGTCTTCCAGGCGGATACGGGGACAAGGGTCCACGGCGGTCCCGGAAAGGAACTTGCGTTCGCTTTCGTCGGCCTGGCGCGGAGCGGAGGACGCAAGGAACCTGCGCGGTTGAGCGGAGCGCCCGTTACGGCGATAATTGTTGTTAGATGGATAACTCAAATTTTTGATATTGGCGGTACTGCGGAAATGTGTTTACGCAGGTAATTTAACGGTTCTGTACTTATTATATACATATTCCGGATTTTGACAATTGTTTTTATGGCCCGGAGTGTCCCGGGCCGCCCGGGAACCTTTTCCTCAGGCGGAAGATGTCCGCCAGCAGGCGCGGCGGATCCGCCAAAAGGTTCACCTTGGAACCGCCGATATGCTCCCAGGAGACCGGCCCTTCCTTTATATTATATCCGGCGCATTGCGCCCTCAACAGTATCTCTATGTCGAAAGCGTACCCGGACAGGCAGCCGTCCCCGAACAAAGGGACTATCGTCCCGGCGCGGAACATCTTGAAACCGCACTGCGTGTCCCGCACTTGCACGGGAAGCGCGGCGTGCAGGACAAAATTGAATATGGCTCCCATGGCTTTCCTGTACCACCTTGCCTTAAGACGACGGCCCTCACCTGCCAATACCCGGGAACCGGCGAAAATATGATAACCGTCCTCGGCCACGTAATGCAGGTTCCTGCCGATCTCCTCCGGTGCGACCGAACCGTCCGCGTCCAGGAAAAGGCGGATCTCGCCGCCGGCCTCAAGCATTCCCCTGGACACCGCGCACCCCTTGCCGCTGTTCCTTGCCAGGCGGATGACGCGCACCCCGGGGTAAGAGGCGGCTATCCCGGCGGTATTATCGCCGCTGCCGTCGTCCACCACGATTATCTCGAAACGCCGGCCGGCGCCGGCGGAGGCGCAATAAGAACACAAACGCCCCAGATAAGAAGCTATCCTCTTCTCCTCGTTATAAGCGGGTATGATTATGGAAATCAGCATAGCGCCCGTCAGTAAGCCCCCTTCACGTATTCGGCCGCATCGATATTGTCCCTGAACAGCCTGGTTTTAAGCCGCAGACGGGGATCTTCGGCCTCCGCACGCATGAACGGCTCGTCCATCAGGGCCGGATCGGCGTGATGCAGATGCCTGACCACGAAGACCTTGTCCGCCCGGTCCGCCGCGGCGTTCACAGCCTCCGAGAACTGCTCCGCGTTCAAGACCGGGAACAACAGGATATCGTCGTCCAGGTAAAACGCCTGCGGCATGGTCACCGTCCTGAAATTATATACTATCACCGCTGCAGTCTTTCCCCCGGATTCGCCGTTGATCCAGCCGGAAATGCGGCGCGGTGCCGGACCGACCTGCCTTCCCCCTATCCATAATGAGGAAAGCAACATCAAAACGGCGATGAGATAAACTAACTGCCTCCTTGCATCGAAAAGCCTGCCGAGAGAATATCCTGCGAGCGGAATGACCCCCGCTAAAGAAAAGTTCCAGAAACGCTCCTGCCGCAGCAGCAGCCCGCCCTGCAGCAGGTCGAGCGCCAGCATTCCCAGCAAAGGGACGGACAATACGCAGACACAGAGAAACAGCTGCCGGGGATATTCTTTCCGCAGGCTTGTGCCGGAGTAGAACATCAATACCGCGAAGAGCAGCGAACCGGCGGCCTGGAGAAGAACACAGGAAGGCGGAAAAATAAAAAAGAACCGCCCCATACCGGAGAAAAGAGCGGATATTTTATCCGATATCCCGGGATAAGCGAATATCCACTCCACCAGGTCGAAACGGTAGCCCCTGCCGAGCATAACCGACACCCAGGGCAATAGGCCGAGCAGGGACAACAGGAACGCCGCATAGAACCCGTCCAGCAGGCGGCTGTTCTTACGATGAATAAGCGTGAAATAGAGAAAGAACCCGCAGGAGATAAAACCGAAGAAATAGTGAGCGTAAATACCCAGACAGTTGAAGACGGCGAAGAACAAGGCGTCCGGCGGCCTGCCGCGTTTTTCGAAGCGCGCCAGGAACAGCCAGGCGAGCAGCCCCAGCGCAAGCACCAGACTGTAGGAGCGCGCTTCCTGGGAATAGCGCACCGCCAGCGCGGAGACGCTCACGAAGAGGGCCGCGAAAATACCGGCCCGCTCATCAAAAAGCTCCTTTGCCAGGAGATACGCCAGATACACGGACAGGAGCCCCATCAACAGCGAAAAAGCCCTGACCGCCGCCAGACCTCCGGAGAAGACACGCATCACAAAAAAGACCACCCATAAGTATAAAGGCGGATGCGGATCAAGCCGCGCCAGGCTGCCGGTGTATCCGCCGAAAGAGACGGCGCGGTCCGCCCTGAAAAAACGCTTGAGGTCCTTTGCCCGGCAATGAAAGCCCCCGCCGGCCGATGCCTTTCCGGTAAAAGACCGGGCATCCATCCCGTGCCCGGCGGCGAGGAAAAGAGTTATCGACTCATCCGTCCCCAGGGAGCGTTCAGAAAAACCGTGCAGCCGCAAAGCCAGCGCCGCGGACAGGATAAACAGCAGGGACACCAGCGGAGGGATAATGAAGTGTGCAGGACGCGAGAGGAAAGACGAAAAAAAACCGTTAAATATTCTCACTATCTTTTCCCCCTCTACAGCTTACGTCTAACAATGAATCTTCCCCTTGAACACCCCCCGGCAGCGGGCCCGCCTAGGTCGACAGGCTCAAGCCCGGTAAGCGCGCCACAATCCGTCCAGCGCCACGGCCGCGCGCATGGGAAGTCTGATATCCACGCAGCCGGATATGTCGGTGAGCCCCGGGTTTATCTCCACCGTCAGCCTGCCGAGATGCCTGCCGGCCAGCATCGGCTGTCTTATATAAGGAAAAACGCTGCTGGTGCCCACCGAGAAATAAGCGTCGAAACCGGTCCTCAATTCCCGCTCCAGGGCCGAAAGCTTCTCTTCCGGCAGCATCTCCCCGAAGAAAACTACCTCCGGCCTGACCGTCCCCCGGCACCCGCCGCAGAGCGGGGGAAAATCCTCAATACCGCTGTAATCTTTGACTTTCCATCTGCGGCCGCAATCCATACAGGACAATTCATGCACGCTGCCGTGTATGTCTATCACGTTGCGTGAACCTGCCGCCTGATGGAAACCGTCGATGTTCTGGGTCAGTACCCATATCCGCTCGAAACATTTTTCCATCTCCGCGATGACCTCGTGCCCCCGGTTGAAGCCGGCGGTCCGGCAGCGGCCCTCGATCATGGCGATGTATTTCCATGCCAGTGCCGGGCGTCTAATAAGCGTCTCCGCCGACAAGGCGGTCTCGACCGTGATGCCGTCCTCGGTCAACTGACCGTCATACAATCCTCCTATGCCGCGGTAAGTGGGCAGTCCGGAATCAGCGGATATCCCGGCCCCGGTGATGAAAAGGATGCTTTTGCACTTTTTCAGCATCCCGGCGAGTCTCGATATGAGTTCGCTCTCCCCGGCCGTATTTTCCGCGCTTTTCTCCATCCCGTTCTCTCCTCTCAGCTATCCGCTCTCTGCATCAACCCCGGCATCTTCAATCTCAAGTCTTTCCATATCGCACGCTCTTCCATACAGAGATACACGTTCAGCCCGCGGCTGCGCGCGCGCAGGAAAGAAAGTATCTTTTCATATATGCCGCGGCGCACTTCCGGCAGGTAACGCAGCTTGCCGTCATATCCCGGGATAAGCTCGTCGTCCAGTATGGTATTCTGGGGGAACCGGCGTTCGATGACCTGTTTGAGCGGGGGACGGAAACGGAAAGTCCCCAGGCTTATCCAGGCCACGCTGCCGGGTGATATCTTCTGAAAAAGCTCCTCTATCAGACGTTCGTAATCCTTCTCCCACCCCGGGTAATGTATCACCGGGTCAAGATGAAAACCCAGTTTGTAGCCCGCGGCCCCACAGCGCGAGGCGGCTTCCAGCCGTTCCTCCAGGGAGGCCGTGAAATACTCGTTGTTGTCTATCACCCGCTGCGGGTTAATGGACCAGGAGATCACGATGTTGCCCGCGTGCCTGACCGAAAGCAGCCCGGATATCTCGGCGCTCTTGGTCTTGAATTCAAAAAAGACATCTTCCTGACCACGGAAGAACTCGATTATGGGGCCGGCGTATCCGCTGAGGCGGTCCAGGGCCAGCGAATCGCCGAACTCCCCGGTGCCCAGCCGCATCCCCTTCTTCGCGTAACGCCTGAACTCATCGAAAAAATCCTCTATGTTCGCCGGCAGGAATATCCCGGGGAAATTAACGTATTCCTGCAGGTAACAATAGGTGCAGTCGAAAATGCATCCCGACCCCAGGTTGAAGACGCGGTAACCGCAGCCGTAAGCCCCTTTAGTGCAGGGGCAGCGCTTGAAGAAATCGTAATTCTCCCGGACGATAAAAAGATCGTCCCGCCTGCCGTTATAATCCCGCGGGCCGCCGGAGCTCCTGTGCCCGCAGCGGTAACTCTTCAGGGTCTCCACCTCGAGGAATTCCGCCGCCGGGAAAAGCGTTTTCGCCCTTCCGGCAAGCGCGCCGCCGGAGACTTTCTTCTCCGCGATCACGCGGCGCGGGTAGAATTCTTTCTTTTCCAGCTCCGCGGCGCCGGCCCGGTCCATCTCCAGTTTCGGCAGATAAGGCTTGAACTTCCTGCCGCGGGCTGAAGCCAGAGGATAACGCCTGCGCACCAGGTAGTCCTTAAGCCGGCGGTACTCCGCGGGGGCCTCCGCGCCGACGACGTCCGCGGTAAGGCGGTCTTCCCTTTTGGCTATTTCATATAAAAGCCGCGTTATCTCGCGGTTCTTATTCACGCCGAAATGCCGGAACTTCCTCTTCACCAGCATTTCCGCGCTTTTTAAACGCCTGATCTCAGCCTGACAAGATCGCATATAATACCGGCGGCCAGCTCCCGGGAACAGGCGGTCTTCGCAAGTTCATCCGCCCCGGGCTGCGCGTAGAAAGGTTTTTTATCGATGATATCCGAGACGTAGAACAGGGACAGCGCCTTCAGCCCGCAGGAAGCGGCGGCGCTGTAAAAAGCGGAACATTCCATGTCCGCGACCTTGACGCCCCCGGCCGTTAAATCCGCGGCCCTCTCCTCTTCCAGTTTCAGCGACGCCAGGGTCAGGCAGTGCACCGGGACTACCGGGGCGCGTTTCGGCATCTTCAGCAGGAGGTCCAGCATTTCCCCGTCGGGAGTGAAAATACCGGGAAGACACCCGCGGCCGGAAAGCATCCCCGTGAAACTCTCCGCAGAATAACACCCGGAGGCGGTAACGAGCGAGCCGGAGGAAAGACCGTCCTTTTCCGTGAAAAGGCCGCAGGAGCCGAAAAGTATCACCTCCCGGCAGGGAGTTTCCTTAAGGTAAAGCACCGCGTCGCCGGCCAGCCCGGCGCCCATACCGCTGCGGACAACGCTGAAGCCGCCGCCTTCGGCGCAGGCGTAGAGCTTCCCCTGCGCGAAACCGCCGGCACCGAAACGCTTCAAGGCGTCCTTGAAGACGAAGGGCATCAGTACGCAGGTCTTCTTTATCTTCTCCGGCTCCACGCCGAAGAGCGCGGTGAATTTGTTCATAATTCTATAAGATTATACTCCAGGTTCCCCAGTCCGTTCTCCGCGGCGAACTCGAACGCCTGCGAGGCCAGTTCCCTGCGTTTGCCAGGCAGCGCCGCCTTCCTGTGCGCGGAGATCAGGTCCAGCGTAGCCTTGTCCACGCTCACGATGTCCCGCGAGGCGAGGATGCCGATGTCTCCGGCCACCATTACGTCGTCCTTATCCGAGATGCAGTCGCAGTCCCTGGTGACATCGAAAGCGAAATTGATGAAGAAAACGTTTTTGAAACGGGAAAGAATGAACTTCGCCACCTGCACCATGCGCCTGCAGAGCACTAACGGCTCCTCCTCCCAGTTGATGAATATGGCGCCGAATTTGCAGGCGCAAAGGCATTCGCCGCAGCCGAGACAGCGCTCTTTATCGATAAAAGCCTTCTCCCCCTTGAAGGAGACCGCGCCCGCCGGGCATATCCTTTCGCAGCAGCCGCAGGCCGTGCATTTCCTGGCGATCACCGAAGGCTTGAGGGAGGAATGCTGCACCTGTTTGGTGGGCCGGCAGACCATCCCCATCGCCACGTTCTTCAGCGCCCCGGCATACTGGGTGACGACGTGCCCGGTGGGATGGGAAAGCACCAGCAGGCTGTCCAGCATGCCGATAAAAGAGGGGACCTTTATCTGCCTGATCTCCGGCGATCCGATGTAATATTCCCTGCCGTCCTGCCCCAGGACCCCGTCGGCGACGATGAACGGGGCTCCGACCCTGTTATGCCCGAACCCCTTGCCCTGCGCCAGGTTCATATGGTCCACCGCGTTCTGCCTCTGGCCGTGATAGATCACGGAGGTGTCGAAAAGGAACGGCCTGGTCTTCTTCTCCCTGAGCCAGCCGACCACCCGCTTCACCAGCTCGGGGTCAAGGTGATGCACGGACATCGAGTCGCCTACGGTAAGCTTGACCGGGACCATCTCGTTCCCGGCGTAAACCACCAAAGGATCGATAGACGCAAGAAGCTTCTTCAATGCCTCCAACCGCTTTTCAATATCGGTGGAATCCAACCTGACAAAATAGACGTCGCTTTTCATCGCCCTCCCCCCGGCGGGACATCCCCGGCTCACCGCGCGTAACTGTTCTTGAAATAGTCCCCAAAAGCGTGGACGTACATATTATACATCTTTTCGGCGCTTTTTGCCTCCTGCGCGATGGATTTTTCAATTTCCTTCCACACCGAGGAGTAAAATGCCCTGTCGGTAAGCATCCGCCCGTAACTCCGGCCCAATGCCGGCTCCGCGCCGGCGATGGCGCCGATTATGTCCCCGATATTGTCCAGCCGGAAATTAAGACATTCGAACTCCAGCCTCTGCGCCCCCGGGAAACGAGAGAAAACCCCGGCGGTGCCGGAGATCCACGGCAGGAGCGGGGAAAAATACGGGATCACCGGCACCCCCTCCGATAACAGCCTGTTCACGGCGTCTTCGCGGGCGGAGAAATCCGGACTGCGCGGTTCGAGTCCCGCCTTGATCCCGGGGCCGTAACTGTTGACCGTGAAATATATTCTCCGGCAGTATCCCTCCTTCAGTAAAGGCAGATATTCCAGTATCAGCGGCGAGCGGGTCAATATCACGTAACCCGTCCTGTTCCTGTTCAAGACCTCCAGGATCCTGCCGGTCAGGCGGCATTTCAATTCCGCGGGCTGGAAGCACTCCGTGGTGGAACCGAGCAGAACGGTTTCCGGCTTTTTCCGGGAAAGCTCCCTTTCCAGCAGCTCCGGGGCGTTGACCCTGATATCCACGAATTCGCCCCACGTTCTTCCGCTCCTGCACACCGCGCGCATGCCCCTGGCATAACAGTACAGGCATGCGTACTGGCACCCCATGAAAGGGTTGACCACAAAATCCCCCAGGTCTATCGAGGTCGGATTAAGTATGCGCTGGACTTTGACTTCCTTGAATTCCGTCATTTTTCCAGAAGATTCCCGAGAAAAGCGTTGGTATATTTGAACCCGCGCAGCTTGATCTCCCGCACAAAATCCTCCATCCTGCGCAGAGATACCGCGCTGGACCTGTAATCGGCGGCCCTGTCCGCGTCGGTTCCTTCGTAATAGACAAAAGGATTCACCTGTTCTATCTTGGGGATCAGGTCCCTGTGCCCGAGTATAAAATCCAGCCCCTCGCGGAAGTCCTCTTCGGTCTCTCCCGGATAGCCGGTGATGATGCTCACCCCGTAGGAGAGGCCCGCACGCTTGAGCCCGGAAAAGAACTCCAGCGCCTGGGCGGAGGTGAATCCCTTGCGCATTTTCTCCAGCACCCTGTCGCATCCGGATTCCAGGCCGATGAACAGATTATAGCAGCCGCTTTCTTTCATGAGGGAGAACAACTCGTCTCCGCAGGCCGGGGAGACGCCGATCTGCGCTTCCCAGTCCAGCCGTCCGAAATCACCGTTGATCGCCCGGCACAATTCCGACAGTTTCCCGGGGTCGGCGTTCAGCATAGAATCGGTGAAAACACAGGAATCGATACCGCTCTTCTTGCGGTGATAACGCAGTTCGCTGATGACGCTTCCCGGCCTCCTGGTCCTGAAACCCTTGAATAACAGCCGCTCCGAACAGAAAGCGCATTTCCTCACGCAGCCCCTGGAGAACTGCACCGGGAGAGCGCCTTTGCGCGGGTAAGCGGCAAGGTCGACGCCGCGGTATGACGGGAAAGGCAGGTCATCCAGGTTCTCCATCTCCCGGAACAGCGCCGTGCCGCTCTCCTCCCCGCGCAGGAACGCCAGCAAAGGCAATTCCCCTTCCCCGGCCACGAGCAGGTCGGCGCAAGAAGACAACTCCGCGCCGAAAGACCCGCCGTTGCTGAAATACTGCCTGGCGATCTCCGGGCCGCCCAGCGCGACCTTGATGTTCTTCCCGGCGCGCCGGAGCTCTCCGGCCAGCAGAAGCGTGCTTTTGAGGTTGCTTTTGAAACAGGAGAACCCGACGACATCGTATTCAAGCAGACGCCGGAATACGGAATTGTACCGGTCCGGGAATTCCTCTTTGATAAGAGAGAAAATGCCGTCTTCAAGGCCGGTGTTGCAGCTCAGCCCCCATTCCTTCTTCAGGCCGCCCCCGGCCAAACTGTAGAAAATATTATTAAGATCGATGATATCAACTTCATAACCTGCCGGTTCCAGGTAACTTTGCAGAACCCCGGGGCCGGACGGAGGCATTCTGGGAGAAAGAGGAGGAAGAATGGTCAGGGCTACGCGCGGAGAAGACATAAAATCCCGTGTTTAGAAAAGCTGGAACGGCGCTTACGGGCCCGGCAATGATCCGGACCGCAGGATTTTATTATAGGCTTTTATTCGGGAAGGACAAGAAAAAACAGGCGGTAACCGCTGCCGCACGAATGACCGCGGGACTAAGAACGGTCGAACCGGCAGGCTCCGCGGCGTTCTACCAGCGGCATGAACCTGGCGGCGTCCACCCGGCAGTTCTCCATCATCCCGGAGGATGGAGCGGGCAGGGACTCGAAGCGCGTCCCGGGCGGGGCGCGGAACGGGAATATCTCCATTATGTCGGCGCCCGCCGCCGCGACTTTACGGCTGATCTCGCCGATATGGCCGTCGTTGACACCGGGGATGACCATGCTGTCGACCTTAGCGGTGATCCTGTGCTCTTTAATGCCGATCAGCCCCTCCAGCTGGCGGCAAAGCAGGACCTCCGCGGCCTCCTTCCCCCGGTAAACGTTCACCCCGTCATCGACGCGGGAGTATATCTTCCTCCCTATGAGAGGGTCCACGGCGTTTATGGAAAGTGAGATATGTTCTATCTTCAGCCGTTCAAGCTCTTCAAGATAGGGAAAAACGTTCAGACCGTTGGTCTCCACGCAGAGAAAAAGACCGGGATACTCCTTGCGGATAGAACGCAGTGTCCGCATAGTCCTCTCTCCGTCGCAAAAGGGATCGCCGGGACCGGTGATCACGGCGATGGGCACGCACCTTTTCAGGGCAATGATCCTGCGCAGATAAGCCGCCGCCCGGGCCGGGTTCGAGACCACTCCTCCTCCGGCGTAATTAACGTCGTTACGGCAGTCGTGCCCGCGCCCGGAGAAATTGCAATGGACATTGCATTCAGACGCCACGTTCAAATAGAAACGCGCGTATCTGAGCTGTGCCTGCCCGTTTTCATACATGGAAGATACGATGGTCATCTGTCTGTGGTACCCGTCATCCGCTTCTTCGATCAATCCGACGCGCCACGGCCCGGTCCTTCTACCGGCATCAGCGGTCAACCTGTCGAACTGTTATGGTCAAGCCTGCCGCCGGAGTATAAAACAAAGGCGTCCCCGGGGGGAACGCCTTTGTCTGGTTACGCCGCTATGCGTAATATACTACT
>CAZAVF010000019.1:14923-26830 GCA_964488935.1 uncultured Planctomycetales bacterium
ACATCGTCTATCGGAGAGACGAATATCTTGCCGTCGCCGATCTCGCCGGTCTTGGCGATGCCGGTGATCAGTCTCAGGATATTGTCCACCTGCGAATCCTTGAGCACGATCTCGATCTTCACCTTGGGAATGAAATTAAGCTTGAATTCCCTTCCCCTGAACTGCTCGGTTATCCCTTTCTGGCGGCCGTGCCCTTCGATATGAGTGACCATCATCCCGGGGCAACCGCATTTCTCAAGGGCCTCCGTCATCTCCTCGAGCTTCTCCACTCTTATTACCGCTTCTATTTTCTTCATCTTTCCATGTCCTCCTTATGGGGGTCCCCCCGCCCGCGCCCGGGACCGGACGCGGACGGAGAGCGCGGATAACGTTTTTAGTTGTTGAATGTGTAGAAATTCGGATACGCAGGCGTACCGTGCTCCTGCACATCAAGGCCTTTGATCTCCTCATGAGGAGACACCCTGATCCCGAAGTATTTATCCATAAGTTTGAACACTATGAAACCCAGCCCGAACGCCCAGCAGGCGCACACCGCCGCGCCTATCGCCTGCGCTACCAGCTGGCCCGAGCCGCCGCCGTACAAAAGCCCTTTGACGAGAGGGGCCTCGGTGGTACCCAGACCGTAAGTGCCGTCGGCAAAGAGGCCTACGCTTAAAAGCCCCCAGATGCCGTTTATACCGTGAACGCTTACGGCGCCGACCGGATCGTCCACTCCCATATTCTCCCAGAAGTAAACGCTCAATACCACGAGCAGTCCGGCCACTGCGCCGATCACCACCGCCGCCCACGCCTCAACCCAGGCGCAGGGAGCGGTTATCGCGACCAGCCCGGCAAGACAGCCGTTCAACATCATACCAACGTCCCATTTCTTGGTTTTGGCGAAAACGAGCAGTATCGCCACCGCCGCGCCGGCTGCCGCGGCCAGGTTGGTGTTCACCGCTATGACGGCTATCCTCAACTGGTGCGCGGAGAATGTGGAACCGGGGTTGAAACCGAACCACCCGAACCAGAGGATGAAAGTCCCCAGCGCCGCCAGGACTATGCTGTGTCCGGGGATCGCTTTGGGCTTGCCGTCCTTGCCATATTTACCGAAACGCGGTCCGAGCACCATGGCTCCCGCCAACCCGACGAAACCGCCTACGGTATGCACCACGCCGGAACCGGCGAAGTCAACGTGTCCGACTCCGAACGGGAGTTTGGAAAGCCAGCCGCCCCCCCAGACCCAGTGTCCGTATACGGGATAAACTAAAGCGGTGACCGCAAGGCTGTAAAGAAAGTACGCCTTGAACTTAAGCCTTTCCGCGACCGCCCCGGAAACGATGGTGGCGGCGGTGCCGGCGAAGACCAGCTGCCAGAAGAACATCAGGTACCTGCCCACGTCGTAACTCTCACCGTGCAGGAACCAGCCGGATATGCCTATCAGCCCTTTGAAATCGGTGCCCATCATAAACGCGAAACCGAAAGCCATGAAGACCAAAGAGGCAACCACGAAATCGATGCAGTTCTTGGCCATCAGGTTGGTGGCGTTCTTGGCGCGGCAGAAACCGGCCTCCACCATGGCAAACCCGGCCTGCATGAAGAAAACGAGAAAACCGCAGACAAGCACCCACACGTAATCGATGGGGGCCGCCGCATTCTCCGCCAGCGTAGCCGCTCCGCTGGGATCCTGGGCGAAACATAAAGCAGTCCCTCCCAGCAACGCCGCCAACAACAGAAAAACGATCTTTCGCATACTCCCTCCTTGTGAAGCCGCTCGGGCTGATCCTTCGGCAATGCTCAGGACAGGCGCCAGAGGCTTGTTGTGTTTTCCGGCGAAGCTTCATTTCCGCCGGTACATATTATACTCCAAGTAAAACAAAAAGCGCCTTTATAATCCGCTCATGGATTAGAAAGACGCCCGCGTCCGTAAAAGAAAACGGCGTCCTGCCTGCAGAACGCCTATGTTTGATTCCTACACGTCAATGTGCCTTACACCATTACAAGTAAGAAAAACGCCGTTTTGGTAACTGTTTTTCCGTGATTTTCAATTACGCCCGTGTATCCTCCTGCTGTGCTTGATGAAATCCGAGGCCATGACCTGTTCCATCGTGTACAGCCCTTTTTTCTTCTTTGCCAGCCACTTGGCCGCATGTATGGCCCCCCTGGCAAAGGCGGCCCGGTTGATGGATTCATGCGTGATGCGGATGGTCTGGTTCGGGAACCCGAAGATCACTTCGTGCTTGCCCACGATACCTCCGACCCGAACCGAGTTGACGTGGCGTTTATTGCACAATCCCAGCAGACCGGCGATGCGCAATGCCGTGCCCGACACCTCTTTTTTCCTGCGAAAATGCTCCTCCACGATCTCGATATCCACGTTGGGCACTATCTGCTGCAGGACCTGAGAGGCGATGATAAGAAAGTTTATGCCCAGGGTTATGTTCGGGGAATAAAGCACGGCGGTCCGTTCCGCCATACGTTCCAGGTCGGACAGGGCGTCATGCTCGTAGCGCGATATGGCCGAAACTATCCCTATGCCCATGCCCGCAGCGGCCTTATACTCCCCGACCGCGGACGAAGAGGAGAAATCTATTATAATGTCCACCGGGTTGTCACTGTAGAAAATTCCCGGATCGAGACTGGAAGCGCTGTATATCCTGCCCTGTTTGCGCTTGAGCCCGTAGAAATAGCTGGCATAATCCCCCTCGTTATGGTGGGACTTTCTCACCACCCAGGACAAGAAAAGCGACTTATCCTTCATTATCTCCTGGGCCACCACCCGGCCGGTTTTCCCGAAACCGAACAATCCTATTCTTATAGTCATGTATCCCTTCCCTTGCCCCGGCAGCCGCCGGACGCCGTATTATCGCCGGCCACGGCAAAAAAAAAAGCCGTCTACATAATGTAGACGGCGGCCCGGCCATCCTGAACCTCCGGGGGAGGAACTCCCCCGGACCCTTTTATACTATATATATGAGCAATTCGTTTTTTTAGTTTACTATCTTTTAACCCGTTGTCAAGGGAAAGAACTTCCGGCCTTGCCTTTTCCCTCTGTTTTCCTTGTTCCGTCACCCTCCATATCCCGTTCCGCCCGATCCCCTTACACTTTGTCCTGCGGCTCTACGCCCTTCCTATTTTCAGATTATATATATCCGGACTTCTCCCGATTCCACGGTGTCGCCCCTGCGCAGTTTGCGGCGGACGCGCGTTTCCGTTTCTCCGTTCACCTTCACCGAACCGGAGCGTATAAGCTGCCCGGCTTCGCCGCCGCTGGAGGCGATGTCCGAGGTCTTCAACAGGTTGTCGAGTTCTATGTATTCCGCTTTAAGTTCAAAATCCATCCGGCGTCCGTTCATGGTTTACAGTCTGCATCCGGAAAGAAGCTCGCGCGCGCCGTTCCTGTCCTGGACGTAGACCTCCGGGACGAACTCCATCGAATCCGGGATGAGTCCGGTCATCACTTTTTTCAGTCTCTCCTGCTGGGCCGCGTTCCCGGGATCGAATACCGGATTCTGGCTGATGTCGTTAAGCAGAAGTATCACCGGATCGCGAGGGAACATATAATCCTTCAAAAGCTGTTTGATGAGCAGGTCCAGATACTGCGGTTTGTCCTTGAACACGTTGACCGCGCTTTTAAAAGATATCTTGCCCCAGTCGTAATCGGCGGTCTTGCGCAGCAGGGCGTAAAGCGAGGAATACTTGACCATCCGCATTTCTCCGGGGGACATTTTCCGCGCGGTGTTCACGATCACGGCCGAGAGCTCGGCGTGGTTGAAAGTCTTTATCTCCCGGTGTATGTCTATGGTGAGCAGGTCGAAAATATATATGCCCCGGGCCGAGGAAGCGGCGTTGGCCGTGCCGCGTTTGACGAAGTCCTCTGTCGCGTCCCAGAGTATCTTTTCATCCCCGCGGATGAAATTCAACGAAAGGATACTGCAGGGCTGTCCTTCGTGAAGGGCCTTGTAAAGGCGGACTTTATCCTCATTGTGCCCGGCGTAAGATATTTCCTCGAAACGCGGCATATGCCGCAAAAGGTTGGAATCCTGGAAGCCGTAAGAGATAAGGTTCATGACCGGTCAATGTTTTCCTGCCGCGCTCTTCTTTTTTCTCTTGGAGCGGGGCTGCGGACGGGCCTCCGGGCCCGCCTGCAGGCAAAGGTGCCTGGCGAACGGCGAGAGTTTCTTGTTCTCATAAGGGAACTCCCTGCAGTGGGAAGGCTTGAATTTATAATCTATCACATGTATGGAACACAACCCGTCCGGGGTAAGAAAAGAACACGGGTCGTTCCCGTAACTCGTCCCCACCCTGTAGCCCGAAGGGAAATCCCTGTCCACCTCGAGATGATAGAACTCGCCTTTCAGCCCCAGGGCGGCGATCTTCTTGGCCTCCTCCAGGTCGACCCAGGCCCCGAATCCGCAGCAGGCGCTCGGTTTACTGCATTTCCCGCAATTTATCTTCTTCATAGCCGCTCCATTTCTCTCAATTATAAATGCCGGTCCCTGATTAAGCAAGCAGTGTTTTGGACCCGCGGCCCGTCCCCCGCTATTTGCCGCCTCTGCCCAGGATCCCGTCTATCCCGGCGATAAGTCCGTCTTTGGAAACGGGCTTTATCAGATAATCCGACACACCGACCCCGTACATACGCTCCCTGTCGGCCTCGGTATCCAGCGCGGAGAGGGCGACCACCGGCACGTCTTTTCCCAGCGGGTCGTTCTTCAGGGCGGTGCAGACCTCTACGCCGTCTATCGTGGGCATCAGAATATCCAGAAGAATGAGGTCGGGCCTGAAAGAATTGACCTGCGCCACGATGTCGCAGGCGTCCGGCAGTATCCTCACTTCATACCTGCCGGTGGTTTCCAGGTTCAATTTAGCTATCCTTAGAAAATCGACCTCGTCGTCTATCATCAGTATTCTCTTTTTAACCGTGTCGGCCGCCATTTTCTCCTCCGGATATCTTGAGGGTTATGGTGAATTTTGTCCCCTCGCCCTTTTTGCTCTCGACCTTGATCAGGCTCCTGTGCATCTCTATTATGCTTTTGGCCACGGAGAGCCCCAGGCCGGTGCCTTCCGTCCTGTTCTTCGTGGTGAAGAACGGATCGAATATCTTGCCTATGACGCTCTCGTCTATCCCTATCCCGGTATCCTCAATTTCCACGGCGATCACCTTCTCCCCGGGATGAAAATTGTCGTTCCTCCTGTTCCCGGTGCTGTTGTCGAACGTCCGCCGCACAAGCGAACGCGTCCTGACGCTGAGCCTGCCTCCGCCCGGCATGGCGTCCGCGGCGTTATTGAACAGGTTGATGAAAACCTGCTCCATCTTGCACTTGTCGACAAGTGTCCTGGGAAGGTTCTTTTCCAGCTCGCATACCGGTTCCACGGAATTCGCTTCGAGTTTCCCCCGCACCAGCTCAATGGAGTGCGTTATCACGGTATTGATATCCAGGTATTCCTCACGCAGTTCCTCCGCCCTGGAGAAATCAAGCAGGGCGCGGACGATATTATCCGCCCGCTTAACGCTGTCCAGCATCATCTTGAGGATATCTCCGGTGTCCTTGTCTTTCTCCGGCGCCAGGCCCTGGAGATAATTCACTCCCTGCAGGATGACCCCCAGAGGGTTCTTTACCTCGTGCGCCACGCCGGAGGCCATGCGGCCTATGGCCTCCATCTTTTCCGCGTGGATAAGCTGCGCCTGCGTTTTCTCAAGTTTCTCCAGGCTGTCCTCCAGTTCCCCCCTGATCCGGTTATTGTCGTCAAGCATGTTAGTCACTATTTCACGCGACCTGATGGCGTCGTTCAAGGCCCGGTTCAGTTTCTCCTCCGCTTTTTTGCGTTCCGTGATATCCCGGATGACCGCCTGGTAGAACCTCCTGCCGTTTATATCGAAAGAATTAAAGCTGATCTCCACCGGGAAGACGTCCCCGTTCTTGCGCTGATGCAGGGTCTCATAAACGACCCTGCCGCCGTCCAGCGCCGGCATAGTCTGTTGAGAAAAGGCTTCCCTGGACTGCGGGGCCCTCAGGAACGCGGCATGCCTGCCGGCAAGCTCCTCGCGGCTGTAACCGTAAACGTCCTTGACGCGCTCGTTGAATTCCAGGAACAGGCAATTTTCGTCCAGCAGCATGATCAGGTCGTTTGAATACTTGGTCAAATACGTGAGGCGTTCCGTGTATTCCAGGATCTTCCTCTCGGCCTGCTTGCTCTCGGTGATGTCGCGGAAATTCCAGATACGCCCCAGGTATTTACCGCTTTTATCTATGACGGGGCAGGAATAGGTATAGAACACTCTCCCGTCCTTCAGTTCCACCTCGTCCCGGCCCACCTCTTCCCTGTGCGAATAAAGATAGACCACCTTGTCCAGGAATTCCCCGGGGTTCTTCACGAGCTCCATCACGTGCTGCTGGAATGCCCAGCTGTTATCGCTACCGGAGACATATAACGGGGTCTGCCACAACTCGAACAGCCGCTTATTCGTCATTATACTCCGCCCGCTCTCGTCAACCACCAGCAGGCCGTCCAGGGCCGCCTCTTTCTCCGCCTCCAGCAGTTCCGTTTTCCAGTTCAATTCTTTTTCTATCGCCCTGCTTTCGGTGATATTCAGGCCGTACAGGTTGACGTATCCGGATTCCCTGATCGGCGTGACATAAAATGAGAACAACTGGCCGCCGTATCCGATGTCGCATTGCTGGTCGGCGCCGCTCTCCAGGGCCCGGGAAGCCAGGTCGCGCAGGACCTGAGGGACCGCCTTCCCCAGCTGCAGGCGCCAGTCGGACAGCTGCTTCAGGCCGGCCTGGTTGACAAGCAGCAGGATGCCGTCTTTCGAGATGCGCAGGACCGGGTTGGGGTTCTCGGCGAGGCATTTTGCCAGTCCGCGTATCTCCTCTTCCGCCTTCTCCCTCTTGGTGATGTTGGAATAAATGGCCACGATCAGCCCGGAAGGCAGCTTCAACACGTAGTTCTCGCACCAGTGCTCTATCCGGCTGTCCTTATAGTAAAGCCCGGGCAGGTATTCCGAGACTCCGCTGCGCCAGACCCTGCGGAACACATCGAGAAGCCCGATCTCCCCGACCGAGGGGAACACCGCGGTGACCTTTCGGCCCATGACGTCTTCCCGCCGGACCCGCGATATCCTCTCACCGTTCTTGTTCATATTGACGAAAACGAAATCATTCCCGTCCTCGACCGCCCGGTAGATGGCCACGCCGTCGGCCATGTTCTCGAACAGGTGGCGGAAACTCGCTTCGCTGTCCTGCAGCGCCGTCCTGGACTCGGCGAGCCTGGCCTTCTCCCTCTCGTTCCTGCGCTGTATGAAAAGAGATATCTCCCAGAAGATCAATATCAGCAGCGTGACCAACGCCGGGGAAAGGGAATAATATATTATCAACGCCATCCAGTTGCGGGCGTCGATATCCATACCCAGCACGGCTACCGTCTCGCCCGTGTCCGGGTCCGAAACAGGCACCAGCGCGCTTACCCAACTGCCCCAGCGGTCCGAGAGCGGCCCCTCCACCGCCTCTTTTTTCCTGCTGAAGACTTCCAGCAGAGGCCGTGAAACCTCCGTGTATATCTGTCCGGGGGGGGAATAATCTTTAGAATATTGCTGCTCGGAGTCGACGAAGAAAAATATGCTCCCGTCCGGCTTTTGCCCCATAAGGTACGCGAACCGGCAGCGGGGGTTCATGGAACGCGCGGAAGCCAGCTGTTTCTTCAGGCGCATATAAACGGGGGAATTAAGGTCCACCGTGGAACCGGTCAATTTCCTGACCATATCAACGTCTATGGCGTCCTTGAGTATCCTCGCCTGGATGAGGAATTCGCTCCTCATTCGTCTGTCCTGCACGCGGACGGACGCGGCCGTCAGCGCCGTTCCCGCCGTAAGGATGACGAAGATCACGAAGAACATGGACAGATAACTTTTTGTCGATGGGGTGCCGCGGGGGGGCGTCATAAGAAGAAGCGATCGATGAAGCTCCGCGGGCTGAAGCCCGCGGTTTCCCAAAGCGGAATACTGAGCGGCCAAATCTCATCCGCGCCATAAATGGCGCGGTTTTCTGGCCGCGCATGTATAAAAAACCCGGAGTCTGCCTCGCGGAAGGCCCCGGGCGCGTATTCAATGAAGCGGAATGTCACACTCTGCTTTCTATTGAACGGTTTGATCTTATCGCTCATTTTATTATTATATATTAGATTGCGGCCCGGCAATATTCTACCGCTTTGCGCAGTGAAGTCAACTGCAAATATGTGCCGCGTCCGAGTCCGCTATTCCTGCCGCTCCTTCTCCTTTATATATTTCTCGACCGCCTGCAGCAGGACCTCGATATCCACCGGTTTCACGAAATATTCCTGTATCCCCATTACATAAGCTTTCTTTTTGTCGATGTCCTTGTTCAAGCCGCTGACCACGACGATGGGCGTGCTTTGTCCCACCGGGTCTTTATTCAACATCTCGCAGGCGTCCAATCCCCCCAGTTCCGGCATCAACAGGTCCAGTATTATTATATCCGGCAGGAAACGATGCAGTTCGGAAATGATATCCTTGGCGTTCAATAAAGCCAGCACCTGATAGCCTTCTCGTTCCAGGCGGTGTTTCAAGAGATCAACGGCGTTCATTTCGTCATCAACTATCATAACCTTATGCTTTGCCATCCGCCCCTCCGGATTATGATTCCCTCTCTCCTTATCTCCCTCACCCAGGCCGGGATATCCGCTAAGAATGATACCATTTCACCGCATAAAAATCAATCTTTCGGCATTGAGAACCGCTGCCGGCTGTTCCACCCGACGGGGGACAAATCCCATGAACGGAAGATATGGACAAATCCGGCAAATCCATTATAATAATCCAACAGACGCGCCGCCGATGTCCCGGTCTTTAGAAACCATAATGTCATAAGATTCCGGCTCACGGAATAAGGAGGGATGAAAAATCAGGAAACCTCTATTGGTCCTCTCGTTCGCGCTGACATTAGCCATTCCCTTTAGAAACGCCTGCGCCGTCGGGTCAGGCTCCTACCGCCTTGAGATCATCGATGCCGAAGCCCTGGGCAAGGGCCTTGCCTTTGCCGCGCAGGCGGACAACCCCTCAGCCGTTTATTTCAACCCGGCAGGACTCACCCAGTTAAAAGGAAAAACCTACGTCTCAATGGGCGCCACAGCGGTCCAGCCGGTCTGTTCATACAAGGACGATACGACCGGCGAACGCACGAACCGGCGCAGGCAGACATTCATAATCCCCAATTTCTTCGTCGTGAACGACCTCGGCCTGGAAAGATTCTCTTTCGGGGTGGGTGAATCCACCTACTGGGGGCTGGGGACTTACTGGGCGGAAGACAGCTTTTCCAAATACGTGGCCACTAAAACCGATTATAAGACCGACGATGTCATGTTCACCGGCGCCTTCGCGGTGAACGATAATCTCTCCATCGGACTGGCCGCCGATTACACCAACTCCTACGTGAATAAGAAAAGAATGCTTTCTCAGCAGGCCTGGGGAGGAGCCGACGGCGATATGCAGCTTAAAGGGAGCGATAAGAACGCCTGGGGATACCGGCTGGCCACATTATATAAATTTAACAAACAGCACAGTTTCGGCCTGATGTACCGGAGCCCGGTGGACGTGAAATATAAAGGCAAGATATACCTCAACGGGCTGAACGGGGTATACGCCTCCCAGGCGTATTTCGGGAGTGACTCCTACGAGACCGAGGTGACCAGCAAGACCACCCTCCCCCGCAGCGTCGTGCTTGGATATTGCTATAAACCGAACGACAGATTAAAGCTGGAATTCGACACGGAATGGATGGACTGGTCGTCGATAGAAGAGGAGAAGATCGAGTATCCTTCGGAGTCGAATGCCGCCCGTCTCAGCGTGTTGAACGGCGGTAATCCGACCCCGAAAGACTGGAACCGGGTCTTCGCGTATTCCATAGGGGCGGAATACGAGGTGAACGACTCCCTCAAACTGCGCACGGGATACATCTTCCACAAAACCCCCATCCCGCAGGCTAATTTCGAGACTTCCGTTCCGGACGCCGTATCCAACACCCTGACCCTGGGGGCGGGGATAAAGCTCAAGAACGACATAGGCATAGACATTGCTTATGCGGCGATGTTCTACAATAAAAGGACGATAAGGAACAGCGTCGGCTCGTTGAGCGGAGCGGATATTAACGGAAAATACGAGACGTTCATCAACATCTGCCTTGTGACCTTGAGCTTTAAACTTTAGTGAACGGTGACAATTTGCGGCTGCGGCTTTAAGTTTACGGTATTGCGGGAGGATCCTTATGCAAAAAAGATCATTACCGGCAATAAGGCTGGACGGGACCGCGCCGAAAGACGCTGAACCGGGGCCCCGCCCGGAAGAAAAAAGATCCTGCGCAAGGATAAAAGCCGTTTTCCCCGCAGAGATCGCCATAAACGGCCTGATGGACCGCCTCCACGCGAAGACGGTCGACCTGCACGAACAGGGCATCAGACTGTCTTTGAAGACCCCCCTCCCCCTTTCCTCTCCAGTCGATATCCGGATCACCTGCCCGCGGCGCTATGGGGACCTCCGGGCCGAGGCCGCGCCGCTCTGGAACAGGCTTTCTTCCGCGGACCCGGATTTCCAGGCCGGCCTGCGGTTCCTGGATATAAAAGACGTGTATCTCGCCGTTCTGAAGAAGATCATCGAGGACTACAAGACACTGGATGAAGGGTTCGCGGCGCTGGTGGAGATCATCCGGGGGAGCCTGCGCGGCATCAAGAAACTTTTCGACAACTTCGACCGGGAAAATAATGAGGAAAAGCGGACGATAGATTTCATCGAGACCAATAAGCCGGGGATATTCGCGAAATTAGACGGGTATTTTCACCGCATCTGGGAAATCATCAGGGACTTCGGGAAGGACAGGTACGCCGTCCACCAGGACTACTACCAGCAGGTCCTGGGCGAACTGCTGCTGGATCCCATAGAGACCAACCGCCACGTATACCGCAAGCCGCTCGGCTATTCCGGGGATTACACTATGATGAATTACATCTACGACTATCACAGCGGGAAATACCTCGGCGGGTCGTCATACGAAAAACTCATCAACAATTATACCTGCAACATCCCCATCTCCTGTTCCAACATAAAACGCAAAGACTTCCTGAAAGAGAGCATCCTGCGGGTTTTAAAAAAGGAGAACGGCGCCAGGGTCTTGAGCGTGGGGTCGGGACCGGCGAGGGAATTGACGGAACTGCTAAAAGAAGACAAAATCACCCGGCCGTTGACCTTCAAATGTCTTGACCCGGAGAAACAGGCCCTCGATCATATCGCATCCGTGATAAACGCAATAGAACCGGGTAGAACGCGGATGTTGTCCATTGAATATATATACAAAAACGTCACCTCCCTCATCCGGGACAAAGAACTGAAAAAAAGGCTCCCCGGGCAGGACCTGATCTATGCCTTCGGGATATTCGACTATCTAAGCGACCGCATAGCCTCGAAGCTAACAGGAGAACTCGTTCAGTTGCTGGACGCCAGAGGCAAACTGGTCATTTTCAATATCAGCGCCGAGAAGAACACCGGACGGTCGTATTATGAACTCCTGGGGGAATGGAATATGATCCACCGGGTCGAGGGACAAATGCTGGCCTGGACTGAAGGCTTGAGCGGCGATATGGAAATAGGGTTCGAAGAGCTCCCCGGCGGAAGCAATTATTTATGCCTGTCCATTATAAAAAAGTTACCCCGGGCCGGACATCTTTAAAAGCCTTGAATTATGAAGCTCCGCGGGCTGAAGCCAGCGGTTTCCCAAAGCGGAATAATGCGCTGTCCTTCGAAATCTCTGAAGAAGGAAGCGGCCAAATCTCATCCGCGCCATAAATGGCGCGGTTTTCTGGCTGCGCATGTATAAAAGGAGACAAGAACGATGATAAAGACAGTGGAAACAGAGGTCG
>CAZAVF010000020.1:0-22887 GCA_964488935.1 uncultured Planctomycetales bacterium
AACTGACTCCTACAGTGAGCTTGTCGAACTGCTCAGGACAGGCGCCCGCGGTTTCCCAAAGCGGAATAATGCGCTGTCCTTCGAAATCTCTGAAGAAGGAAGCGGCCAAATCTCTTCCGCGCCATTAAAGGCGCGGTTTTCCGGCCGCGCATGTATAAATATACTATCGAAAATCCTGTTTGTCAATTTGAGAAAGTTATTGTATAATTACTACTCCTGCCTGGAGTGCTGTAGAAGGCAGTAAATACGGGATTCTTATTTCGAAGGCGCTAAAATCGCGCCTTTAATGGCGCTGATAACATATGCACCGCTCAGTATCTGGATGATGAGCAAACCGCGGCCTTCAGGCCGTGACGCGCCGGATCGATTCATGGGGCTGTAGCTCAGCTGGGAGAGCACTTGCATGGCATGCAAGGGGTCAGGAGTTCAATCCTCCTCAGCTCCACCATTTTTATTCTGCGGCGCTGCGGCAGGGCGGGCGGGACATCTCTTCCCGTCCTTTCTTCAACAGCGCCGTGTTTGTTTTACGGCCGAAGAGAGATCATTATGGCGAAAGAGAGAGCTAAAAACCTTTACGTTAAGGCCGCCGGTCCACGCAGCGGGGCGCAGATCCTGGTGGAATGCCTGGAGAAAGAGGGGGTGGAGGTTATCTTTGGTTACCCGGGAGCCGCAGTGCTCCCGCTATTCGACCTCCTCTTCGACGGCAGGGTGCGTTTCGTGCTTACCAGGCATGAACAGGGCGCTTCGCACGCCGCCGACGGCTATGCCAGAGTGACGGGAAAACCCGGGGTCTGCCTGGCCACTTCCGGGCCGGGAGCGGTGAATTTGGTCACCGGGCTGGCAACGGCCTATATGGATTCAGTGCCGCTGGTGGCGGTCACCGGCCAGGTGAAGACCACGCTCATAGGCAACGACGCTTTTCAGGAGGCGGACGTCACCGGGATCACGCGCCCGATAACCAAACATAATTATCTGGTGAAGGACGCGCGCGAGATACCGGGTGTGGTGCGCGAGGCTTTTTATCTCGCTTCCTCGGGCAGGCCGGGACCGGTGCTTATAGATCTGCCGGTGGACGTTCAGCAGCAGGTGGTGGAAGGCGATCTCCCTGTGCCTGCCCCCAGGCAGGAAAAAATTACTTTTTCCGCCCACAGAGGGCAGATACACAGGGCCGCGGAGTTGATCGCGGCTTCCAAAAGGCCGCTTATAATCGCCGGAGGCGGAGCGGTGATCTCGGGGGCGGGACGGCTGCTTGTGGAACTGGCGGACAAGATACGTTGTCCGGCGGCTGTCACGCTCATGGGGATGGGGGTTTTCCCCTCCGGGCACGAATTTTATCTCGGTATGCCCGGGATGCACGGGACGGTTTACGCCAACCGGGCGATCTCCGAATCCGATCTGATCATAGCCGTGGGCGTGCGTTTTGACGACAGGGTCACCGGCCGGACCGATGCCTTCGCTCCCCGGGCCAGGATCATACAGATAGACATAGATCCATCTTCCATCGGCAAGAACATCTGCGTCGAACTCCCGATAACCGCCGACGCCTCGGCGGCGCTGGCCCGGCTGCTGGAGACTTTAAAGAAGCTGCCGGATACCGGCAAATGGCTGCAGCGTATCGCCCGGCTCAAGAAAGATCATCCTTTATCCTACAAAGAAGAGCGCGGGAGAATGAAACCGCAGTCGGTAATCGAACAGATATATAAAATCACCGAAGGCAGGGCGATAATAGTCACCGACGTAGGCCAGAACCAGATGTGGACCGCGCAGTGGTATCCTTTCGAGCGCCCGCGCCGCCTGATAACTTCCGGCGGGCTGGGGACCATGGGATTCGGCCTGCCGGCGGCCATGGGCGTCAAGATCGCCTCTCCGCGCGACACCGTGTTCCTAATTTCAGGGGACGGGTCGATACAGATGAATTTGCGGGAACTGGCCACCTGCGCCGCCGAAGGAATAGATATCAAGATCGCGGTGTTGAATAACGGCTGCCTGGGAATGGTGCGTCAGTGGCAGGAATTGTTCTATAAACGGCGTTACAGCCAGTCGTTGCTGTGCTCTCCTGATTTCGTCATGCTGGCGCGCAGTTACGGTTTAGACGGCGCCCTGGTGCGCGGAAATAATGGGGTGCGTCCGGCGCTGAAGAAGGCACTGTCTTCACGCGGGACATTCATCGTCGATTTTCGCGTCGACAGAGGGGAGAACGTCATGCCCATGGTGCCTGCGGGAGAGGCGATCGACCGCATGATCGGCGGCATGGCCTGATCCCGGGTAACGGAGTCCTTATGTTGTTGGGCGTGCATATTTCTGCGGCTGGAGGAGTCTCTCTTGTCCCGGGCCGGGCCGCGGCACTGGGCTGCAATACCGCGCAGTTCTTCAGCCGCAGCCCGCAGTCCTGGCGCGGCAAAGGACTGGAACTTTCCCAGGCCGAGGGTTTCCGCAGGGCGCGCGCGCAAAACGGTATCGCCCCGGTCTTTATACACATCCCGTATCTGATAAATCTTGCCTCGGCGGACAAGAAGCTTTTTCTTGCCTCCATAGAAGCTTTCGTGAAGGATATCCGCGACGCGGAGACCCTCGGCGCCGATTATATAGTCACCCATATGGGGAGCCACAGGGGGACCGGCGAGGACGCCGGACTGGCGCGCTTCTCCGAGGCGATGAATATCGTTATCGGGAAGACCGCCGGTTCTTCCGTCGGTATACTGCTGGAGAATTCAGCCGGTTCCGGCAGCTGCCTGGGATACGATTTTTCTCATCAGCGCAGGGTGCTGGAAGCGCTCGAAGCTTTTGAAAGGACCGGGATCTGCCTTGACACGGCGCACGCCTTCGCCGCCGGATACGACCTTTCCACTTCCGCCGGGCTGAATGATCTTTTGCAGGAGATAGAAGATCAAACCGGGATGGAGAGATTAAAGGTCATCCATTTGAACGACAGCAAAAGCGCCTGCGGTTCGCGCGTGGACGCGCACGAACATATCGGTAAAGGCGGGATAGGACTCGCCGGGATGCGCCGGATAGTCAACCGCCGGGAATTGAGGGACCGGCCTTTTATCCTGGAGACGCCGAAAGACAGCGAAAAAGCGGACGCGGTCAATTTGACCGCGGTAAGAAAGCTGCGCGTACGTTGAACAGACGCATTTTAACGGGGGAAAGTATGGAACAATATGATTTCTCGCTGATAGAGGAAAAGTGGCAGCGTATCTGGGAAGAGAAGGGGGTTTCCAGCGCAAAGCGCGACTCCCGGCGCAAGTTTTACTGCCTGGAGATGTTCCCGTATCCTTCCGGCAAGATACACATGGGGCACGTGCGTAACTACACTATCGGCGACGTCTACAGCAGATATAAATCACTGTGCGGGTATAACGTGCTGCACCCGATGGGGTTCGACGCCTTCGGCCAGCCTGCGGAGAACGCCGCGATCAAGAACAAGACCAAGCCGGATATCTGGACATACAAGTGCATAGACGAAATGCGCGCAGAGTTGAAAAAGATGGGGTTCGCCTACGACTGGCAGCGTGAAGTGGCTACCTGCGACAGCGGTTATTACCGCTGGAACCAGTGGATATTCCTGAAGATGCTGGAGAAGGGACTGGCGTATAAAAAGGCCTCCCCGGTGAACTGGTGCCCCTCCTGTTCCACCACTCTTGCCAATGAGGAAGTGATAAACGGGGGCTGCTGGCGCTGCCACACCATAGTCGAACAGCGCCGGCTTGAGCAGTGGTATTTGAAGATCACGCAATACCAGGAACGCCTGCTGGAAGATCTTAAGCATCTGGATCGCTGGCCCGGCAAGGTCAGGTCCATGCAGGAGAACTGGCTGGGCAGGAGCGAAGGCACGGAGATCTATTTCCGGGAGAAGGACGGCGGCGTTTTGATCACTGTTTTTACCACCCGGCCGGACACCATTTTCGGGGCGACGTATCTGGTGATGGCCCCCGAGCATCCTCTTCTGCCCGGGATAATAAAGGGCCGGCCGCAGGAGGACAAAGTCAAGGAATTCATCTCCGGAGCGGCCGCGCGCAGAAAGGCGGCGTCATTGGCTGAACCCGGAAAAGAAGGGGTCTTTACCGGCGCCTACGCGGTGAATCCGGTGAATTCGGAGAGCGTGCCGATCTGGACCGCCGATTACGTCCTGACCGGTTACGGTACCGGCGCGGTGATGGCGGTGCCCACCCACGACCAGCGCGATTTTCTTTTCGCCAAAGAACACGGATTGCCTTTACGCGTCGTTATACAGCCGTCCGGGACCTCCCCTCAGGCCGCGGAACGGATGACGGGAGCTTATGAAGAGGACGGGGTCCTGGTGAATTCCGCGGGTTTCAACGGACTTGCGGGCGGCGAGGCCAGGGAAAAGATATCTGCCTGGATGGAGAAAGAAGGCATGGGCAGGAAAGTAGCCTGCTGGAGGCTGCGCGATTGGCTGATCTCCAGGCAGCGTTACTGGGGGACGCCGATCCCGGTGATATATTGTCCGGATTGCGGCATAGTCCCGGTGCCTTACGAACATCTCCCGGTGGAATTGCCGGCCGAGGCCCCTTTCACCGGGGAAGGAGGCAGTCCGCTGGGCAAGGTCGCGGAGTTCGTCGAGACGGCCTGCCCCAAGTGCGGCGGCAAAGCGCGCCGGGAGACCGATACCATGGCGACTTTCTTCGACTCCTCCTGGTATTTCCTGCGTTACTGCTCTCCGGGGGAGAATTCGGCCCCGTTCAACGGCGAAGAGGCGGCTTACTGGATGCCGGTCGATCAGTACATCGGCGGCATAGAGCATGCCATTCTTCACCTGCTTTATTCCAGGTTCTTCACCAAGTTTTTCAGCGATCTCGGTATGCTCAAGCTGGAAGAACCGTTCAACTCTCTCTTGACCCAGGGGATGGTGCTCAAGGACGGGGAGGTGATGTCCAAGTCGAAGGGGAACATCGTTGATCCCGATTCCATGATAGGAAGATACGGGGCCGATACCCTGCGGCTGTTCATTCTTTTTGCCGCGCCCCCGGAGACCGAGCTGGAGTGGGACGAGCGCGGTCTGGAAGGGGCGCACCGTTTCCTGAACCGCGTCTGGCGCATCAAGGATGATCTTGTCCCGTCTTCCCCCCAGGAACTCCTGCGCGCCATGCACCGCACGGTAAAGAAGGTCACGGAAGAAATGGAGAGTTTCAAGTTCAACACCGCCATCGCGGCGATGATGGAATTCGTCAACGCCGTCTACCAGTCCGGCGCGGACAAAGAGGTTTATTCGGTATTGGTAAGACTTCTTGCCCCCTTCGTCCCGCATTTCTGCGAGGAGATATGGGAAGAGACCGGGCATAATGAGAGCGTTTTTCTCTCCGGCTGGCCGTCTTATGATCCGGAGATGCTCAAAGAATCCACTTTGACCATCGTGGTGCAGGTCAACAGCAGGGTACGTTCCAAACTGCAGGTCCCGGCCGACATTAAAGAGGAAGAATTGAAACGCCTGGCCGGGTCCGATGAGCAGGTGCTTCCCTGGCTGGCCGGCAAGAGCATAAGGAACGTGATAGTCGTGCCCGGTAAGCTGGTCAATATAGTCGCGGCGTAAACACAAGAGCAGGTACCCGTATCGCCAACGGCCGTACTCCATTATGGAGGCCGGCCGTTTTTTTTTGCGTTAGAAAAGGCCCTTTTGATACGTCTATTAATATGATGATATATTTTACTGCTCACGAGAAACGCGCCCTGGTTTTTCTCTGCTGCGTGGTGCTGGCGGGTTCTGTCGCCGAGGCGGCGGGAAAACATTTCCGCCGCAGCCGACCTTTGCCGGGGATCTATTACCGCGTGGGAAAACTGGATCTTAACCGCGCCGGGAAAGAGGAGCTCTGTTCCCTTCCCGGTATAGGAGCGAAACTGGCGGAGCGTATCTGCGTCCTGCGAGCACGGCGCGGGGGGTTCAACGGGATAGAAGAATTGAAGGAAGTGGAAGGTATAGGAAAAGCTAAATATGACAGGTTGAAGGATTTCTTCTACCTGGAAGGAGAGAGACGATAAAACGGGAGATCATTCTTCTCCGCCCGGCGTTATGGCCGGCTTTGGCGTTCGCCTGCGGGATAGCGGCGGCTGTCCCGTTCATCACTTGCTGCGTCTGCGGACTGGCGGCGCTTGCCGTAACATTGCTGCTGCGGGGCAGGAACGCGGCCTGGTTCGCGGCCTTGCTCGTACTCTGTTTTTTTCTGGGAGGGACACGCGGCCGCGCCGGGGAAATGAGGCCCGCCGACGACTACCGGGGTCTGCTGCGGCCCGGCAGGGAAATTTATCTGCTGCGCGGCCGTTTCCGCGGGGAAGCTGTCCGGCGCGGCCGCGGATACCTTCTGGAGCTGGAGGTGTCGGCTTTCTGCGCGGACGGCGGGTGGCGGTCGGCGTCCGGAACGGCCGCCGTCCGCTCTGCTTTTTTCCCGGGGCATTCTTCCGGCAGGGAGGCAGTGTTAAAATGCCGTTATTCCCGGCATACGCTTTTCTCCCTGGATTCCGGCAGGGACCTGTGTTTTATATCCGGGGAGAATACAGGAAGGACCTTGCGGGACAGGCTCGGCCGGCTGTTGGGTTATAAACACACGCCTGCGGGGAAAGGAGTGACCTCGGCCATGGTGCTGGGGGATAAACGCGGTATACCTCCGCTTGTCAAGAGAACGATGCTGCGCACCGGCACCCTGCATATGCTGGTGGTCAGCGGTTTCAACACCGGGCTGGTGGCTTTTTTCGCGCTTTTCCTGCTGAAGACCGTACGCGTGCCGAAAAAGGTCCGTCTTTGTCTGGCCTGCTGCGCGGTGGTAGTGTATTGCCGGGCCACGGGCACGGCGCCGCCGGTTTTCCGCGCCGCTGTTATGACCACCCTCCTGTTGTCGGCGTATCTTCTGCGGAGGGAGGCCGATCTGTTGAATCTGCTCGGATGCGCCGCCGCTGTCCTGCTGTTCTGCGATCCACAGATGCTCTTCAGCGTGAGTTTCCAGCTTTCTTTTCTCAGCGTTTTCTCCATCGCCGTACTATGTCCATTATTCCGTTCCTTCTCCGGCAATAGGGCGGACGGCAGCAGATTGCTGCGCTGGAGCAAAGAGGCGGTGATAACCGGTTTTTCCGCCTGGATAGGGACACTGCCGTTCGTGTTGTTGTATTTCAGGCTGTTCTCCTGGGTGGCGGTGCCGGCCAACCTGCTGGCGGTGCCGCTCACTTCTTTGATCACCATCTGCGGTTTCTGCCAGATCCTCAGCGTCCCTTTCCTGCCGCGCCTGGGAGGATATTTCGCTTTTGTCTCCGATACCCTTGTGACCGCGTTGTACTGTCTCCTGGTTTTCTTCGAACGGCTGCCCGGCGCATGGCTTAAGATATGAAGGAGCAGGTCCTATCCGGGGCAAGCGGAGAAAAGGGGTATTTTTTATTGCGCTCCTCCGGGGAGGGGCATATAATTAAATCAATATGAAGAAAGTCGACAGTTTAAGCGTGGTGATCCCCATGTATAACGAGGAGTATTACGCGGGAGAGGCCGTCGCGGAGGCCATTCGCGCAGTCTCTTCCCTCACTCCGCGCGTCGAAGTGATCGCAGTGGACGATCACAGTTCCGACGCAACCCCGGCTATACTTGAAAGGCTTGTTTCCCGCGATAACAGGATAAAGATGGTGCGCAACGGGCGCAGGATGGGGCTGGGAGGCGCCCTGCTGGCGGGATTCGCGGCCGCCTCCAACGCGGCTATCCTATATACCGACGCGGATTTTCCCTGCGATATGGGGCATATCCGCCGTGCCGTGGAACTGATGGAAAAGGAGGACGCCGATATAGTTTCCGCTTACAGGAGCGGATGCCGCCGGGATAACTTTCACAGGTCCGCGTATTCGTTCATATTCAACAGGATAGTCCGCCTTTTGTTCAATCCGGGGATAAAAGACGTTAATTTCTCCTTCAAGTTGTTCGACCGCAGTAAGCTGAACGCGTTGAAGATCGGTTCAAAAGGCTCGTTCATCAACGCGGAACTGTTTATTCAGGCGAAACGGTCCGGGTATAAGATATCGCAGTTTCCCGTGGAGTATCTTCGGCGGCTGAAAGGCGTCTCCAAACTGGACAATTTCGGCAATATCCTGTGCATATTGCGCGAGATGGCCTGTTTCGCGGTCTCCGGCAAGAGACGCCGTGCGGCGGTTAAATGATAGCCCGTGTCCTATCCGGCATATCACGTTATTCCGGTTTCTGGCCGGGAATATACTGCCGGCTGCGTTTATTGACCTGCCCTTTCGGCAGGATATCGGAATTTGTCCCGGACAGGGGACGCATCATCGACCTTGGGTGCGGAGCCGGCATATTCTCTTTTCTGCTCGCCTCCTCTTCTCCATCGAGACCGATAATTTCCGTGGACTGCCGTCCTGAGAGGATCCGCTCCGCGTCGCGCGTCGCGGAGGAGAACGGCTTCAGGGCGCTTTCTTTCGTGCAGGGAGACATTACCTCCTTCCCTTATCCCTGTCCCGCCGATTGCATATTGCTGGTCGATGTGCTCTATCAGCTGCAGTCCGGCGTAAAAACCGGCGTGATAAGGAAGTGTTATGAAGCGCTGGGCGACGACGGGGTATTGCTTGTCAAAGAGACCGACGCCGGGGCGGGGTGGAAAGCCTTGTTCTGTTATTTACAGGAGAGGTTGTTCTCACGGCCGATAAAGCTGAACCGGGAGCGCGTGGCGCCTCTTGCCTGCGCGGCCTGGATGAAGCTGCTGGAGGCAGAAGGATTCTCCGTGAGTATGCGCAGGATCGATAAAGGATATCCTTATCCCCATGTCCTCTTCGTGTGCCGGAAGGCGGTGCGCCGATGAAGAAGGTGCTGCTTTTGAACCCGCCGTCTCCGCAGTTATGCGTGAGGGATTATTACTGCAGTTTCTCCGCGAAGACCTCCTACTGCTGGCCGCCGCAGGACCTTGTCGCCCTTAGCGGCAGATTGAGCGGAGATTTCCTGGTCTCTTATCTTGACCCGTACTCTTACGGATACGACCGCCGCCGCAGCCTGGAATACGTGCTGTCCGGAGGTTTCCACGCCGTCATCTTTGCCACCGGGTCTCTTTATCTTAAGGAGGACTTTTCTTTCGTAAAGGCGGTCAAAGAGGGACTGCCGGACATCCGCATAGTAGCAAGCAGCGCCGTTTTCAGGACCATCGGCGCCGATATCATGAGGGAGAACCCTTTCATAGACGGATTGCTCCTGGATTTCACCAATGACGACGCGGTCAAGTTCCTTCGCGGCGAGTACGGCGGGATTTCCGGGATGTTCTTCAGGGACGGCGGCGGCGCTCTGAATTTCAGGAACAACGCCGGCCCGGGAAGATTCTCTTTGCCCGTTCCGCGTCACGGACTTTTCCGCGGGCGGCAGTACAGTTTTCCCCCCGGGGTTTTCGACAAGCGGGGCCCTTTCTTCACCACCGTCGCTTCCGCAGGATGCCCGTTCGAGTGCGGTTTCTGCACTGCGGGCTCCGTTCCGTACAGCCGCCGGGATACCGGGAATATCATGGAGGAAATGGACTGGATATGGCGCAAGACCGATGTCCGCAATATCTTTTTCGCCGACTGCAGCTTTACGGCCGATCCGGACGCTACCGCCGATCTATGCGGCAGGATGTCCGATCTTTACGGCGGTTCCCTGTGCTGGATCTGTAATTCTAGGGCGGAGCCGCTTCTGGACGGAAGGACCGTGCGTATGCTGCGCGGCGCCGGCTGCCGTATGGTAATGATAGGCGCCGAAAGCGGGGACGAAGAGGTGTTGAGACTTAACAATAAATGCGTTTCCCCGCGGCAGGTGAAAGAGGCCGTCGCCAACTGCAGGAAGGAGGGGATCCGCACGCTTGTGTATTTCATCCTGGGGCTCCCCGGGGAAGACCGGGGATCTTTCTCCAGGACCGCGGCTTTTGTCAAAGACCTGGACTGCGATTTCATAAGCGTGAGCTTCGCCATGCCGGATTTCGGGACCGCCCTGCGCCGGGAGGCGCTGGCGCGGGGATTATGCGGGGAGACCGCGGGAGGCTGGGACCATTCAGGCAGCCCGTTCCTTGGCGGAGCTGAGATATCGCGCCGGCTCCTTGCGCAAAGGAAGTCGCTTTACAGACGGTTTTATCTGAGGCCCGGCTGGATCGTTCCGCGTCTGCTGGAAAACGCCGGCTCTCTTAAGGCGGAGGATCTCAGGGAAGGGGTGAGAATATTAAAGAGCTGGTTGTGACCGCCGATGATCTCGGCCTTGCCCGCGGCATTAACCGCGGCATAATGGATTGCGTGGAAAAAGGGATCGTGACTTCCGTCTCTTTATGCGCCAACGGCAGCGCATACGAGGAGGCGCTGGTGTTTTGCAGACGGTCCCCCGGGCTGGATACCGGGCTGCACATACTGCTTGTGGAAGGGAACGCCTTGTCTCCCGCTTCCGTGGAGAGCGGGCTTTCCGACAAAGCGGGCCGCTTCCCGGTGAATTGGGCCGCTTTCCTGGCGCGATATTTACTTCGCGGCATAAAACCCGGAGGCCTGGAAAAGGAGATAGGGGCCCAGTTCGGGAAGATCTGCGGATCCGGGATACGCGTGGTCCACGTCAACAGCCATCAGCATCTCCACCTTCTACCGGGCATCCTGGATATCGTTATAGCCAATTGCAGGAAATACGGTATAAAATACATCCGCGTTCCTTATTCGCGTCCGGCGCGGCACTGGCTGGCGGCCGGCTGGCGCAGGATCCTCTGGCAGACGATATTGAACCTGTTTTGCGCCCGCGCGCTGCCCAGGATAAAAGCGGCGGGCCTGCGGGCCTGCGCCGAGACGACGGGCGTTCTTCATTCCGGCAGGATGGACGGTCACATCCTGAAAAAAATAATAGCTTCCCTGAGCGAAGGCCGTTCCGAGATCATCTGTCATCCCGCCAGGGCGGGGAGGGAACTTTCCGGCCTTTACGGCCACTGGGGTTATTCCTGGGACGAAGAAACCGATTTTATATGTTCCACAGAGGCGAGAGGACTGTTGAAAGAATACGGCGTCGTCCTTTGCGCGTTCTCCGCGGCGGAGAAAGAAAATGACGGGTAGGAGAACTGCGGAGACGGCCCTTTTGATATATCCTCCCACCGGTATATACGACCGTTTTGAACGCTGCCAGTCTCCCGTGGCATCGGAAAGCGTGAATATTGTAAGGCCTCCTCTTGACCTCGCTTATCTGGCGGCGGTGCTGGAGAGACACGGTATCCGGGTGTGGATACGGGATTACCCTGCGGCCGGTAAAGGATGGATGGACGTCGAAAAGGACATCGGGCGGCTCGGCCCCGACCTGCTGCTTGTGAGCGCCACGTTGTTCACCTGCAGCGAGGATTGCCGCGCTTTTGCCGTTGCCAGGAGGCATAAGAAAGACACCATATGCGTGCTGAAGGGGTTTTTCCCCGATGAGGGTCGGCAGGCGCTGCTTGCGGCGGAGGAGATAGATTTCGTTCTCCGGGAAGAAGCGGAGACCGCTCTGGAAGAACTGGTTAAAGGGATTCCGCCGCGTGATGTTCCGGGGATAGCCTTCCGCGAAGGCGGGTCGGTGTCGGTCACAAGCTCCTTCTCTGCCCTTCCGGAGCTCGATTCCCTGCCGTTTCCCGCCCGGCATTTGTGCGATAACGGGCTGTACCGTATGCCTGATAACGGCAGGAAAATGGGGGTGATCCTGGCCGGGAAGGGCTGTTTCGGGGAATGCGTGTTCTGTCTGGCGCCGCTGGTGAACGGCAGAAGACTGCGGCTGCGCGGGCACGTTTCTTTGCTCGAGGAACTTCGGGAATGCGTATACGAACACGGGATAAGGGATTTCTGGCTGCGGGCGGATAACTTTACCGCCGACAGGGAATGGGTGATGCGGTTCTGTGCGGAGCTTTCCGGCAGCGGGCTGCCCGTGCGCTGGGCGGTAAACAGCCGCGCGGACTGCCTGGACAGGGAACTCGGGAAGGCCATGAAGCGGGCAGGCTGTTTCGCCGTAGGCATAGGCGCGGAGAGCGGCAGCGAGGACACACTGCGCAGGATAAAGAAGAACATAACCAGAGAACAAGTGCGCCGCGCCGTTAATATCTGCAGGGAATGCGGACTGCAGGCGTATTTATTTTTCATAATGGGTTTCCCCTGGGAGACGAAGGAACATATATCAGAGACCGTTGATTTCGCCGGCGAATTGAAAGGGGACGCCGTGAATTTCTCTTTCCCCGTCCCCTTCCGCGGCACACCGCTGTACGGGATATATGAAAGTATGGGACTGCCGGAGGATAACGGACGCCGCGGGGTCAACAATTACGGACTGCCGCGGGGCGGAACGGCGTTCCTTTCCGCGGCGGAGCTCATACGTGCCGAGAAGGCCGCGTACCGCAGGCTTTTCTTCAACCCGGAATATATCCTGAGGCGGCTGTCGCGTATCGGTTCGCCGCGGGAATTCCTCCGTCATATCCGGGCGGCAGGACATTTATTGAAAATAAGCGTTTAATCGAAGCGAAGTCCGCCAATCTTTGTGGCGGGATTACCCTGCAAAGTACCGGAAAAAACAAAAGAAATTTCCCGGGTTTCTACGACGCAGGGTTATTGTGGAGGATTCATAAGTCGATCCTGTTATGAAAGATATTCTTTTGATATTCCCTTCTCCGGGGAAAGGGGATTATATCAATATCCTCCCGCCCATGGGTATCCTTTATCTGGCGTCTTTCCTGGAAAAAGAAGGTTTCTCCGTGGACGTAGCCGACTGCGCGGCGGTCCCTTTTTCCGCGCGGCAGGCCGCCGGATACAGGACGGTCGGAGTGAGCCTTAACATTTCGAATGTGGAAAGCGGCACGGCTTTGCTGAACGAGATACACCGGCTTTACCCGGAGACGGCCCTGATCGCCGGCGGACCGCTGCCGACCGTCTCCCCGGAGGCTTTCTTCTCTTTGCCCTTGCAGGCAATCTTCGTGTCCGAGGCCGAAGAGAGCCTTTCGGCATACCTGCGCCGCCCCGGCGGCGGGGACAATAAAGGGTACTATTTCCGTGACGGCCCGGGGAGATGGCGCTTCAACGGTATGCGTCCGTATATAAAAGACCTGGACAGGCTGCCTTTCCCTGCCTTGGACAAACTGGACATCGGGAAATATTATACCCCCGTCAGGCGTTCCGCCCCGGTGTCGGCGCTGATTTCTTCGCGCGGCTGCCCGTTCGAGTGCGGCTTCTGCTGTCACGTGCTCGGGCACGAATACCGTGCGAGGTCTGCGGAGAACGTGGCGGGTGAAATAGAGTGGCAGGTCAAGGAACTCGGCGTCAGGGAGATCGCGTTATACGACGATAACTTTACCCTGGACCGGCAGAGGGTCATGGACATCTGCGCGCTGCTCCTGCGCAGAAGAGTCAAGGTGTATTTGCAGCTCACCAACGGCGTGAGAGCGGACACTCTCGACGAGGAGCTGCTGCGGACGATGAAATCGGCCGGGGTCTGGATGATCGCGCTTGCGCCGGAGAGCGGCAGCGGGAACACGCTGGCGAGAATAAAGAAGGGATTTTCCGCGCGGGAGGTGGAGCGGGGGCTGTCCTTATGCCGCCGGCTGGGCATAAAGACCTGGGTTTTCTTTATTCTCGGCTTCCCCTGGGAAAAAGACGACGATTTCTCGGCGACCGTGAAAGCGGCCTGCTCGGCGGATGCCGACATCGTGCATTTTTCCAGGTTCGTACCGCTGCCCGGCACCCCTCTTTATGACAGGAAATGCCCGGCTATACCTGCGCAGGGGATGCGGGATCGCGATCTTTTTTCCGCCGCAGGACGGGGCGCCCTTACGGCCCGGGCGTACAGGACGGTTTATCTCAGGCATCCGTTGAGGCTTCTGAGGCTGTTGCGGATATGCCCTTTTACTGATATATTCAGATTAATAATGTATGCTTTAAGAACAAGGAACGTATTCTGAGCCGCGGCCCGGCTGAAGCCGGGCCGGACGCTCCGGAGGATGCTTCAGGTGATGAATTCAGCCCGGCGCAGGAAGATCAGCGTGATGCTCGCCCTGTTATTCCTGTTCCTATTCGCATATACGGCGCACAATACAGCTTATCTGAGGATAAACACCGGATTCGACTGCCTGGAACAGTCTCTTTATGATTCGGTGCAGCGTTTTTATTCCGCGCAGGATAATCCGCGCAGCCTGCCGTATATCATCTGGCAGTCCGTAGGTCCACAGGCCAGGGAAAGAAGTCTGTACGAACTGTTCTGCTGGCCTTTTTTTCTCCTGTTCGGGGTATCTTATCAGACTGCGATCTATCCCAATTTTCTTTTTCTTCTGCTTCTCGCCTTCAGCGTATACAAAACCGGAGTCCTGGTGAAGAACAGGGAGGTCGGATGCCTGGCGGCGTTCCTGGCGCTTATGTATCCGGCCGTCTTCGGATTCGCGCGGATTTACTTTTCCACAATCTTCGCTACCAGCATTGTTTCTCTGGGCGTTTATTGTTTCCTTTCCTCCGGTTTCTTCAGGTCCGCCGGGAAGACCGTCCTTTTAACGCTCTGCATGTTCATACTGGTAAAGCTTAAGATGGAAAAGAGCCTGGTTTACATTTTTCTGCCGGCGGTTTTTTATGTATTGTCTGATCTCAGGCGCAATCCCGGGAACGGCCGGCTTTCCGGCAGGCAGTGGCGGAATATAGCGGCCGGTACGGGCATCTTCTTCCTGTTATTCCTTGTTTCCTTCAGGCACGGATTTACCTCCGGAGTGATGAGATACTATCTGCATGATGTAAAGGGATTCAGCTCCATTTTGCGTTCGGGCGCCGCTTCCCCCGGGGCCAGGGCGGCGGTGATCTATCTGAAAGACCTTTTTTCCATTCAACTGGGACACCTGGGGAGCCTGTTGTTCATAGTTTCTTTCCCCTGGTTCTTAAAATGCAGGGCCGGTTTTAAAACCTTCCTGATCTGCTGGATAGCGGTCCCGTACGTTTTTCATTCTTTTTATTACTACTTTTCCGGCATACATTCGGCGTATTACACTGTACAGTACCTGCCTGCCTTCGCCTTGATTTCCGCCTGCGGCATATACGGTATGCTTTCTTCCCGGGGGGAACTGCTGAAAAGAAAGGTGTATGCCGTTATAATCGCGTTCAGCCTGTTGAATTATACGCTCATCTCCCATTACGGCAGGCAGCTGCCGCTGCTGAGCAGGATAAACAGCGGGTCCTTTACCGGCAAGATGTCCTTGTCCTTTATACCGGGGGAGAACATCATCTTCGGTACCGCCCAGAAACTTGCCGAGGCGCTGGCGGTTACCGGCGGTCCTGCGCGCGTGGTCCTGGCCAATCATTATCCTTCCCTGCATTGGCTTTACGGGAAGATGCGCCTGCACAACAGTATTATGCGTTATAGGGTTTCCCTTTATGATTATTCTTTCAAGGTCTTCAGCCTGGAGCCTCCCGACAAGAGACCGGTATTATCGGAAAGGTTCAGGGACGCGGACCTGGTCATAGACGGCAACAGGATGTATCCGGTTGAGTCTTCCGAAAGACTGAGGCGGTATTATCAATTCGGGGCCTGTTATGATTTCCGCGGGGTGATGAAGAACGAGGAGGAGGAATATAACAGAAGAATAGGCGGAATGGAGAAGATATACAGCGTGAATACGGGGAAGGACAGGGTCGACTTCTGGATCAGCCGGGAGGCTAGAAGGGCATTTGCCGCTAAAACCGGCAGGGATATCTGCGCCGTCAGCAGGAAAGAGATAAGGTCTTTGATCCGCCGGCCGGCCGACAAAGGGACGATCGCGGATCAGAAGATCAAAGTCGTTTCTTCCGGCGGCAGGAATATCGTCTTCTGGAAAGGCCGCGAACTTTTATCTTTCAACGCCATGGAGGACCGTAACATGCCGGCATTAACCGCGCAGGACGTCTTCGTGGATGCGGGAGAACGGGAACTTGTGGTCTCAGAAAAGTATGGCGGCGGCAAGTTTGAACAGGTCTGGACGATACGCATGGAAGGAGATATGCTCGATCTGAAACTGGAGATAGATACCAGGGATCAACTGCGTCTGCAGAGCCCCTTTGTCAGGTTCCGGAGAAAAGCGTCCGGTCCATCCCGTGGCCGCGGAGAACATGGCCGTAAAACAGCCCATTCCCCGGACATCGTTTTCGGCGGGCTCAAGCAGCGTTTCTTTGAACGCGAATCCTCGACGAACGGCTCCGCGTTGTCCCTGAACAAGGAAATGTTCCCTCCCAGACGCAGGCATTCCGTTGCGTCTTTGTTGGGACGGCACTACGACGCGCACGAATTATCCTTGTTGTTGCACGGCGCCGGCGGTCTTTATGAACGGAAGTTCCCGTCAAGAGGGATATTTACCGGCCAGCCGGCCTTGCCGGGAGGTACTTATTTCGGAATAGCTCCCGATGTCGACCTCCCCGGGATAATAGTGATCTCCGATCCCGGGTTGTTGGCCAGCCTGCACAGAATGGAAGAATTCAGGCAGGATTCCGAGAATATCGTTATTCTAGCCAATGCCGGAGGCGCTGCCACGCTGGAGCCGGGGCGTTTTACGGTCCTCGCCTGCCGGGTCTTTATCTGCGGAACGGATGAGGATTTTACCCTCGATGCGGATAAATTGAGACAGGACGCGAGGCCGGAGTACCGGCTGAGAAAGAGAAGACATCTCCCGTCAAGACACAGTTGACAAAATATGGCGGTTATGCTACCGTAAACACTATGTTGACCAGAAGGATAATCCTTTTTTCCGCTTTCTTATTGTTTACTGCGCAGCCCGCGTCCGCTTATTGGATATGGACCCCGAAAAGCGGGAAATGGGTCAATCCCAAGACCGCCGTCAAGTCCACTCCCAGGGAGCAGGTGGAGACCGCGGTATTGCTGTTCGAAGGCAAGCATTACGACGAAGCCGGGAAAGAATTCCGCAAACTGATCAAAGCGTATCCCAAATCGGCGGAGGCGGCCGACAGCCAGTATTATCTGGGTAAGATAGACGAAGCGACCGGCAGACTTTACGAAGCGTTCAAGGCATACCAGTTGTTGATAGATAAATATCCGTTTTCCGGCAAGATACAGGAGGCGGTCGAAAGGCAATACCGGATAGGGGAAGAGTTCGTCTCCGGCAGGAGAAAAGGCATGTCGGCGGTTTTCGCCCCCGAGAACCCGGGAGTGGAGATATTCTCCAAGGTGGTGGAGAATTCCAATTACGGTCCGCTGGCTGATAAGGCCCAGTACAAGCTCGGACTGGTACTAAAAAGCCTGTCGCGTTATTATGAGGCGGAAGAGGCCTTTTTCAAGCTCATCAAGACCTATCCGGACAGCGAATGGGTGCCTGCCGCCCAGTTCCAGATAGCCGCCTGCCGCTCCGCCGTCTCCCAGGGGCCGGATTACGACCAGGGAGCGACAAGGGAGGCCAAAGAGAGGTTCCAGGATTTCGTCAACACCCATCCGGACGCCGTTCTTTCTCCGGAGGCGCAGAAGAACATCGACGCGCTGAAGGACAAGGAAGCATGCAGCGCTTTCAATTCCGGGAGGTTTTACGAGAAACAAAGGCTCTATCAGTCGGCCAGGATATATTACGAGGACGTCGTGAAGAACTATTCCGGCACTGCCTGGGCCGCTAAATCGCTGGAAAGGCTGCAGATCATCGAGAGGATTGAAAGGAAGAAGAAATGAATCGTCTACGGCGTTTATTTATAGCGGCCGTCCTTTCGGTTACGGCGGGTTCCCTTTTCTCCTCCTGCGGATACACCACCCGTTCGATGATAAACAGCAGTTACAAGACCATTTATATCGCGCCTTTCGTCAATAAAGTCGACATTACCGGCGAGTTCGACTCCACGTCGGGGTATAAAGTATACCGTCCCATGCTGGAGAGCGACATTACCCGCACCCTTACGCGCCGTTTCCTTATGGACGGCAATCTTAAGCCTGTGGACAGGGAGAACGCCGATCTGGTGCTCAAAGGCGAACTGGTGGAGTTCCGGCGGGACCCGTTGCGCTATAATACCGACAACGAAGTGGACGAATACCGGATGAACCTGCTGGTGAACATAAGCCTGTGGGAGCCCGGCGCGGACAAACCGCTCTGGGAGGAAAGGAATTTCACCGGCGATACTACTTATTTCGTCCAGGGCGCAGCCAGGAAATCAGAGGACGCGGCCGTCAACGACGCGCTGCTCGATCTCGCCCGCAGAATAGTGGAGCGCACTGTTGAACAATGGTAGCCGGGGATATTCTTGTCTACGTGTTTGCCGGTGAAGACTCCGCGGCAAAAAACCTTCGTTTGAACCAGCTTAAAGAGACCTTCCTGCCTCCCGATACCCGTGCCTTCAACTTCGACGTTTTCTACGGCGACGATCTTGACCTGCATTCTTTACAGGAAAGGATCCTGAGCATTCCGGTGAACGCGCCGCGGCGGATGATAGTCCTGAAGAACGCCGGCGCGTTGCCGTCCGCGGCAAAGAAATTCGTCTCCGCTTACGCCCCGGGCGCCAACAAGTCCATATTGCTTGTGGCGGATTTCGAGCGGTTCGATCCCAAAGATGCTTTTCAGTCCTCTTTATGCAGGGCCGGACGCCTTATCCGTTTCGGGGAAGCTCCGCATACGGACGCCTTTATCCTTGCCGGGCAGTTGCGTTCCGGGCGGGCGGCGGAGGCTCTCGGGGTTTTGCACAGTCTTATAGAATCCGGGGAGAAACCTGAGCGCATACTGGGAGGACTGCGTTATTCCTGCGCTAAATGGGAAAATCGGCGTTCCGCGGCGGCTTTCAAAGAAATATTACGCTGCGATCTGCAGATCAAGACCGGCCGGCTGAAGCCTCTTTTTGCCCTTGAGCGCCTTGTCGTGACCTTATCCCGGCAGTGCCGCTCCGCCTGACAAAAAAACGCCGCCGATAGGAATCTACCGGCGGCATAATGACATTAACTGTAAACGCGGCTCAGGCCGTTTTCATCACCGTTTTGCTTAACCGCGATTTACGGCGGTCGGCAGTTGCCGGGTGAATGATCTTTTTCTTGGCGGCCTTGTCCAGCTTGGAAAAGACCTCTTTAAGGGCTTTTTGCGCGTCCTGGGCGTTCTTGGACGCCACGAGCGTCTGCAGATCCTTGATCTTTTTCTTGAGCTCTTTCTTGATCTTGAAATTACGCAGGTGTCTCTTTTTGTTCAATTTGTTCATCAATATGGAACTGCGTCTTCTTGGCATGATTTTCTCCTTTTGAATTCATTATATACGTAAGGCGGCGGTCATCAGGCGGTTATGCGTCCGATCGACCTGAAGCCCAATTATACAACGGCGCCCGGAATTAATCAAATATTTTATTCCCCTTCTCCTGTGCAGCCGCACCCCGGGGGGGATGCTCAGGATGAGAGGGAACGTATCGTTGCCCAAAGAGCGGGACCGCTTCGGAGTAATCACGCTCAAGTAGAGAAACCGCCGGCTTTGGTCAGCGGAGCTTCATTAGCGGGGTGGTGAAAATGCCGGTTACACAAGAGGTTCATAAAGAATGCAGGGGGATGATGCGTTCCGCCGGCTTGATCGGCGCGGCGACCCTTTGTTCCCGCGTCCTCGGTTTCTGCCGGGACATAGTCATAGCCCGCATGTTCGGCGTATACATTTACGCTCAGGCTTTCGTGGTGGCTTTCCGCATCCCGAACTTATTCCGTGATATCGTGGGAGAAGGGGCGGTGAACTCGGCTTTTGTGCCGGTCTTCAGCCGTTACAGCCTAAGGCGCGACAGGAGCGAGTTCTGGGAGCTGGCCAATGTCCTGCTTAACATCCTTCTGCTCGTGCTTGCGGCTATAGTTCTGGCCGGCGTGTTTTTTTCTCCCTTCATAATCAGGGTGTTCGCCCCTGGTTTCGCCGCCGACCCGGCAAAATTCCAGGCGACCGTGATGCTTAACCGGCTGGTTTTCCCTTATCTGCTCTTGATAGGCCTGGCGGCATATACCATGGCCATGCTCAATTCCCTCGGCCATTTCAAGGCCCCGGCATTCGCGCCGTGCCTGTTGAACATTTCTATTATCGTCTGCGCCCTTTTCTTCGGAGAAGGGATTTCCGGACTGGCCTCTGGTATTCTCATCGGAGGGGCGCTGCAACTGGCGGTGCAGCTCCCGGCGGTCTATGCCCGCGGGTTCCGCGTAAAAGGGTTCCTGAGAAAATTCAGACATCCCGGAGCGGCCGAGATATTCCGTCTTCTAGTGCCGCGTTTGTTCGGCACGTGCATTTACCAGCTCAATAATTTCGTCGATTCTGTCTTCGGTTCGCTGGCTTTCGCCGTGGGCGAAGGCGGCGTGGCCGTACTTTACTTCGCCTACAGGCTGGTGCAGTTCCCGGTGGGGATATTCGGCAACGCGGTGGCGCAGGCGGCCCTGCCGCTGATGTCCGCGCAGGCCGCAGACGGCAACAGGACGGGGGACCTGAAAGCCACTCTTTTAACCGGCCTGCGTCAGGTGTTCTTTCTGATGATACCGGCGTCGGCTTTCTTTATTTCCCTTTCCGGGCGGATCATAGAGGGTATTTTCCGCGGCGGAAGATTCGATGCCTACGCTTCGGCCGCCACGGCGGACGCGCTCTCCTGCTATAGCATAGGCCTGTTCGCATATGCCGGCAGCAAGGTCCTGAATTCCTGTTTTTTCGCCATGCATGATACGGTCTCTCCGGTGAAAGTATCGGCGGCGGCCCTGGCGGTCAACGTTATTCTCAATGCTTTATTGATGTTCCCCTTGAAGATAAAAGGTCTGGCCCTGGCAAGCTCCGTGTCCGGCATCGTTTCTTTCTTTATGCTTATCCGGATACTCGACAAAAAGACCGGGGGGCTGGGGCTTCGGGCGATAACGGCCTCTCTGGCGAAGCTGCTGGCCGCCGGCGCGGCCTCCGGATACGCCTGTTTTCTCGTTTCGTCAAGACTGCCGGGGCCCTGCAGGAACGGCGGTTTCTTTTTTCATGCCGCATGGCTTGCCGTATACTTTATCTGCTGCTGCGCCGTTTATCTGGCCGTGTGCAGACTGTTGAGATGTCCGGAACCCGGGGAGTTGCTGGGATGGGTGAAGAAAAAACTTTGACCTTGAGAAAAAGGGCCGCGGCGCTGCCCGACGGTCCCGGGGTGTATTTTTTCAAAGGCGCCGGGGGGGACCTTCTCTATGTCGGGAAAGCGAAGTCTTTAAGAAAACGGGTCTCTTCCTATTTTTCGGGGACGCATCCGGCCAGGACCGCCGCGTTGGTGGAAAAAACCGGGCGGATCGATTTCGTCACCACCGGCAGCGAACGGGAGGCCGACCTGCTGGAGGCCGCGATTATAAAAGAGAAACAGCCGCATTACAACGTGTCCAGGAAGGACGACAAGACCTTCCCGTTCATCCGTATCGGCGGCGGCGTTTTTCCCGCCGTGATGCTGGTGCGCAGGCGGGGGAGACCGGAAGCCGGGGCGGGGTATTACGGGCCTTACACGGACGCCGCTTCCGCCAGGGCAGCTTTGAAGATCGTGCGCAGGCTTTTCGGGTTCCGTTCCTGCGCAAACCTTTCCAAGGAGCCCTGCCTTTATTCCAGACTTGGTCTTTGTCCCGCTCCCTGCGCTGGCCGCATCTCTCCGGCGGAGTACGCCGCGGTCATCGGGCGCGTAAAGCTTTTCCTGGAAGGAAGTTACGAGACGCTCATCGCCGACCTGTCCGCCAGGATGGAACAGGCCGCCGGTAAAAGGGATTTCGAGGCGGCTGCCGGACTGCGGGACCAGATCTCCGCTTTGTCCGCGATGAGGCAGGGCAGCGGAGAGGAAACCGGCCGCCGGGAACTGGATGATCTGAAGCGTAAGCTGCGCCTGAAAAACCGCCCGGAACGCATAGAGGCTTTCGACATATCCTGCATCCAGGGCAGGGAATCGTGCGGTTCCCTTGTCGCTTTCCTCGGCGGCAGCCCGGACAAACATAATTACCGCCGTTTCCGCATAAAGTTGACGCAGGGAATGAACGATTTTGCCATGATGAAGGAAGTGGTTTCCCGCCGTTATTCCAGGCTTCTCCGGGAGGGGGTGCCGCTGCCGGACCTGATAATCATAGACGGAGGCAGAGGCCAGGTATCTTCCGCCGTCTCCGGTCTGTCCGCGGCGGGGGTTTCCGGGATACCGGTGATAGGTATCGCCAAGCCGGAACGTGGCGCCGCGCGCAGAAGGCCTTACGCAAGGAGCATGGAAAAAATATGTTTTGCCGGAGGCGGCGAGATGGTCTTCGCCGGGGAAAGCCCCGGTCTTAACCTGCTGCGCAGGATCCGCGACGAAGCGCACAGGTTCGCGGTCTCCTATCACCGCCTCCTGCGCAATAAAAGAATGCTGGGCAAATGAGAAAAAGCAAGGTCGTATTGAGTCCGTTCGCGCTCGAAGTATATCTTGCCGTGGCTTCCATCCCTTACGGGGAAGTGCGTACTTATAAATGGGTGGCGGCCCGGGCGGGAAATGCGCCGGCCTGCCGCGCCGTGGGGACAGTCCTGAAGAACAACCCCTGGCCGGTGTTCATTCCCTGTCACAGGGTAGTGAAAAGCTGCGGCGATACCGGTGAATATGTCTACGGCAGGAGAATGAAGAAGTTTTTGATAGAATTTGAGCGAAAAACGGCCAAGATATGATATAATTAAAAAATTGAGGTTTTATCCGGTTTGAACGTTCAGTGGCGGCTGGGGAGGTGCCATTATGACCAACATCAAGAAATATCTCAAGATCATGCTGGAAAGGAACGCTTCGGACATGTTCTTCCGTGCAGGGTCGAACGTGCGTCTGCGCATAGACGGCGAGGTCGTCTCCATCGACGACAGGGTGATCACCCTGGACGAGGTCAACGAAGCGGTCAAGGAATTGACCTCCAACGAGCTCAAGGATTTCTTCCAGCGCACGCTGGACGTCGACTTCGGCGTGTATGTGCCGGAACTGGATAACCGTTTCCGTATCAGCATCTTCATGCAGAGGAACTG
>CAZAVF010000021.1:0-22684 GCA_964488935.1 uncultured Planctomycetales bacterium
CACCGACCAAGCGGGTATGAGCCGCGTGCTCTATCAGGCTGAGCTACTCCGCCAAATCTACTTATCAAGTTTCTATTTCAAAAACACTTCTAAGGAAAGTGGATTTTCCCGCCTAAATTTTGAATATACTGGCGGGATCCCGTTCATTCTCCATATCGCTTATTTTTAGGAAAGAACGGGAAAACCACCGACCAAGCGGGTATGAGCCGCGTGCTCTATCAGGCTGAGCTGCTCCGCCGCAAAAAAACGTTTTTTTAGTTTAGCACAAAAAAAGCCGGAATCAAGAGTTTTGTGGAACCCCTCTTTTTTAACTCTTGCGCCCTTCGCGCTCCGTATTCTTCTTTCCCTACTGCGCCTGCTGTCCGGAAGACGACTGCGGCATCCCCTGCTGAGGCATCTTATTCATCTGCATCATGCCGCCCTGCCGGCCGCGCATGGCCGGTGAACGGGGACCGGAAACATTACAGTTTTTCCCGGCCGCGTACGGACCGTTGACGAAGCACTTGTTTCCCGCTCCTCCCCTGCACATACTGCATAGACCGTTAAAGAACAGGCCCGCGAACACCAGCCAGAGGAACGCGGCGACGAAATACCCGAATATCCTCAATTTCCTGTCTCCGCACCTGGAAACGGTGAACAACACGAAGAAACTTATTGTCAGCGATATCGAAGCCGGTATCAGGTTCAATCCTCTTACAAAGCACATAGGCTACCCCTCCTTATCCCCTGTTAAGGACACCTCATTGCTCCGCCGGTCATCATTTGCCGCGCAGTTCGCTCAATACCCTGCCCCAGAGCACCTGTATCTGTTTAAGGGTATCCGTACCTGAACCGTGTTCCTGCGCGTAAGCCAGGTACTCGTTGAACTTCGCGTTTATCTGAGCATCGGGAACGGAATCGATCAAAGAACACACTTTACGGCCGTCCCAGGTCTTTAAGACCGCCAGCATCTCGCGCCGGGACATATTTTCCCGGAGACCGTAGGATTTCTGCAGTCCCTGCACTCCGGAGAGCATGGCGTAAGCCTCCCCGTACCTGACGGAGAATTCCGCGTCGTCCATGGCCTCTATTTTGTCCGATAAACGGCGTATCCCGTCCTGGCCGACAAGGGCCTTGGCCAGCGTCTTGAAAGATACCGCGATGACCGCCTCGCCGGCCCCTCCTCCTTCAGCGCACGGGCCGGTACCGGCTGAAAAGAGCAGAATGCAGACGGCAAAAAACGCGGTCTTCACCGGGCAAAGCTTCATCTCAGGTCTTAAAATGATCCAGTATCTTGTTCAGGTGGTCGGTGATCTGCTTCAGTTCGCTGAAACAAAGCCTTTTATGCTCCACCACTTCGTTACCGGAGATGCTGTCCAGCTTGCCCTTGAGGGAATTGAAATCCTCCTTGAGCACGTTCAATTCCGCCCTTATCTTCAATATCATACGGTTGAAGACGTTTGCCAGTTCCTGCAGCTGGTCGAGCTTGCGCAGCTTGAAATCGGCCCGGAAATCGCCTTCCTCCAGCGACTGCATGATCTTGCGGAACCTGTACAACGGGCCCGCGAGCTTGTGCGAGAAGACCAGCGTGGTGAAGACGGTGAAAAGGCTGACCACGATCATCACTATGAGCACCGTCTGCAGCAGCATAGGCAGCAGCAGGTCCGCGGTCGACCTCACCACCACCCTGGAATTCTCCACGGTGATCGAAGTATACCTCAAGGACAGGAAATATATAAGCCCGATGGTCACGGCGCTGCCCGCGGCGACTATGCCGCAGAATTTCATGATGAATTTGGACTGGAAATCGCGGTCTATGAACAGCTGCCTGCGTCTGAACTCCTTCTTTTCGGTCTTTTCTTTCTCCATATTATCCCCTTTCCATTATGAGTTACCGGGTTTAAATGCCGGCCGAGAGCGCTTTCACTTTCTCGGCGAGCCGCGGCAGGAAAATAATTATGCCCACGGCCACCGAATTGACGGAAGCCACAAGCACCACCGCGGCCGATATGTCCTTTACCAGCTTGACCAGCGTATGGTACTTGCGCGTGGTCATATCAAGCATGATCTCCACCGCGGTGTTGAATATCTCGGCGATGAAGACAAGCGTGACGGAAATGCAGAGCGCCGCCAGCTCTATCCCGCGCAGGCGCAGGTATATCCCCGCGAGCGCGGCGGCTATGCCGCACAGGAAAATGATGCGCATGTTGCGGTGATAGACGAAAAGATACGCGATACCGTTGACGGCAAGGCGCATGCTCGCCCAAAATCCCGTGAACCTGAATATATTGCGCAATATCCTGTTTTTCTGTGCCATGGCTTACCCGCGGGCGTCCTTTTCCCCGCCGCAGTCCTTAAGGAAAGATTCGCAGTATATGTTCCTGTTCAGGAGGATATCGGCGGCATAAAGGGACTCCATCAATCCGCGGTCCGTGGGATCGAGTATGGCCGCGTCCAGCCCGGCGGCGCAGGCCATGGACAGGAAAACGCGGTTCAGCAGCCTGCGGTGAGGCGCCGACTGGGAAACGTTGCTCAATCCTACCACGCTCTTCAGTTCCGGGGATATCACCTTGAACTCCCTGACCGCCTCCAGGACGGCCGCCGCCTGCGCCTGGGCCACGCCCACCGGCATAAGCACCGGATCAAGATATATGTTCTCCAGCGGGAACCCGGTCCCGACGCATATCTCCACGATCTGCGCGGCGGATTCAACCCTCTGATTGCATCCACTGGGCATTCCGGAAGGACCGACGGTCAACACGATCAAGCCGCTCTTGTACCTGGCGGCCAGGTCCAGCAGGCGCTTTAGCCTCTGCGGCTCGGAAGTGGCCGAATTCAACAGGCACGGCCGCCCGGCCGCCCGCAGCCCCGCTTCCAGGACCTCCTCTTTTCCCGAGTCGAGAACAAGCAGTCCGTCCGCGGCGGGAGCGACGGTCTCCACCAGCCATTTCATATCGTCCGCCGGGTTGCGCGACCCGGGACCGCAATTTATGTCCAGGGCCCCCGCGCCGCAAGCCGCCTGCTCGGAAGCTATCTTGCGGACTTCCTCCGCGTCTTTCTTTTCGATCGCCCTGCCTGCGCGGGCGAACATACCGTTTATCAATTCACCTATTACCAGCATATTTCTTTATCTCTTCCGCCGCCTTCGGATGCCGCATCACCAGTATATCCGCTCCCGCCTGCAGCAGCGCCGAAGCGGTGACGGCCTCCCATAATATACCGCGTTTTCCCTTATCACCCCAGTGGGAGAAATCAGCCCCGGCGGCGACGGCCTCTTTGACCTTCCATGTCTCCTGTCCCGTGAAACAGATGAACGGGCAGGCGACGTTCCTGTCTCCGGAAAGCGCGGCCAGCCTGGCGCGCTCCATTATCGAATAAGCGTATTCCAGCCCGTACCCCAGCGCGCCTATCGTGGGATCCATAACTATGCGTTCCAGGGGCAGTCCGAGGTCGGAGATGAGGATATTAAGCTGTTTGGCGATGTTAAGATCTATGGGGGACTCGGCTATGATGCCGTGCCCGTCGGCCGTGACCGCGGCGGTCAAGGTCTTGTAATTGTCCTGTGATGCGCTGCCGAAAAGGCAGCGTTCGCCTTTCAGCGCTTCGGAACACAACGGCAGCAAAGCGTTGTCCTTGACGTCGTCTCCGCAGCCGCGCACGATCAGCGGGACTTTCACGGCGGAGGCCAGTTTCGAGAGGAACGCCGCCTCCTGCTCCGGCGTCCGGTCTCCTGCGTCCGGATGCGCCCCGGCGAGCCTCACGCAGAGCAGTTCCGCGCCGAATTTCTTCACGCAGGCGTCCGCCCACTCCAGAGGATCCGCGGTAACGCCGCCATAGGCCGCGATCAGGTCTTCCGGCCAGTCCGGCGGCGGGACGTCGAATATCTCCAGGGCGACCGCGGCGGGGTTAGGGAGCAATCCTTCCTTCCCAAGAAAAGGCAGCGTTTTTTCCCCGCCCACCTTCACCACGGAACCGCGGGTCCCGCCTTCCTCTTTTTTCGCTCCGATCACGTAATTAAAGACTTCCCCCTGCCATTTTTCCAGCATCTCTTCCTGTCGGGACATTTTCGCTTCTCCGGGTATGACTGTAGCGCGCTGTTACATAAATTATTTAAACAGCGCACAGAGCAATCGAGAGTCGAAAATCGAGATTTGATTCGATGAAAGTTCCCGATTGTGCTCTAATCTCGATTATCGATTATCAAAAGCTCATGTAACAATGTAATAGTGTTATTCATGGGCTTTATTTTACCACACTATCAACGCCTTGCTAAATTATTTCCAGGCCTTCCAGGGCCGTCAGCGCCGCCGAGCCGTCCCGCAGTTCAAGCAGGGACGTTCCGTTGATGCCGGCCTCGGCGACCTTCATATCGAAAGGCAGGCAGCCGAGGAAATCCATTCCTTTATCAATCCCCTCCGGCGCCGTCCCCTCGCAGGAACGGCATTTGTTCACCAGCAGGGCTTTCCTGTCCACCTTAAGGGAAAGTTCATCCGCCAGGCCGGCCACTCTCCGGGCGGCTTTCATACCGGCGGCGGTGGCGTCGGCGACCGCCAGAAGCAGGTTTATCCTGCCGGCGGTCTTGCGGGAAAGATGTTCCAGCCCCGCCTCGTTGTCGATCACCACGAAATCATAATCGGCGGTGAGTTTGCCGAGCACTCCGCGCAGGATGTTGTTAACGTAACAATAACATCCCGGGCCCTCCGGCCTGCCCATCGTCAGGAGGTCCAGTCCGTCGCATTCCTGGACGGCCGACTGCACCTCGTATTCCAGGAACCTCTCCTTGCTCATCCCTTTGGGTACGATCTCCGGGTCCTTGGCCACGGCGCCGATTATGCCCCCGATGGTGCGCTCAGCCTTCACGCCGAAGGCCGCGGCCAGGTTATCGTTGGGATCGGCGTCCACCGCCAGCAATGAACCCTTGCCGCGGGAAATTATCAATCTGGACAACAAAGCCGAGACCGTCGTCTTGCCCGTCCCGCCCTTGCCGGCCACGGCCAGGACATAACTCATCCCCTGCCCCCTCCGCCGGCGAAGCCTTCCAGGTCGGTATGCGGGAAGAACAAGGCCGCCATGTATTCCTCCATATAGGACGGCTCCAGGGAGAGTTCGCAATAGGTCATCTTCGAAGCTATCTCCGCGGCTTCCCCGCGCGCCTGCAGTGAAAGCAGAGCGCTGCGCGCCCCGGACAATGAAGTGTTGCCGCAGAACACGAAACGTTTGTTATCAAGCGCCGGCAGCAGTCCGATCTCTTTCGCGCTCCCGACGTCTATGCATCTGCCGAAGCCGCCGGAGATATACACGCGGGAAACACCCCCGAAATCCATACCCATATGCTTCAGCAATGCGGAAGCGGCGGCGTAGATCGCGGCCTTGGCCCGTTTAAGGTTCTCTATGTCGGCCTCGCTGACGACTATGTCCGTCCCCTCCGAAGAACATACCAGGTACTCGCTGCCGTGCGCGCCCGGCCTGACACCCGGGGCCGTTTCCCTGAGGCGCCCGTTCCTGTCCATTATCCCTTCCCTAAGCAGCATCGCCAGCAGGTCTATGTAACCCGATCCGCATATACCGCGCGCGGCGGCATTCCCCTGGACTTCATAGCCTTCACGGCCGGGAGACGATACTTTCTGGATGGCCCCGGCAGCGGCGCGCATGCCGCAGGTGACCCCGGAACCCTCAAAAGCCGGTCCCGCCGAGGCCGCCGCGCAGACGATGAACTCGCTGCTGCCCAGGGCGATCTCCCCGTTGGTCCCGACGTCTATCAAAAGACAGACCTCGCTGCTGCGGTGCATCCCGCAGGCAAGCACGCCCGCGGTCAGGTCCCCGCCGGCATACCCGGCGACACCGGGCAGAGCGTAAACGGGAGCGCTGCCGGCGACGCAGATGCCGCATTCCTGCGCCGTCAGGTAAGGCAGCTCGTTGACCACGGGCAGATACGGTTCTTTACGTATGTATTTAGGCTCTATGCCGAGAAGCATATGAGTCATTATGGTATTGCCGGCCAACGAAACGCAGCCGATGTCCTCTTTAGCGAGCTTCGACGCATCCATAAGGTCGGCGGCTATCCTGTTGACCCCCTCCAGAGCGGCGCGGCGCAACTGCTCCAGACCGCCGGAGGACTGCTGCGAATGCACTATGCGGGAAATGACGTCGCTGCCGAAAGCGGCCTGCGCGTTATAGACCGTCCTGCCGGACACCGCCTTCCAGGCGTTGAGATCAACCAGCTGCCCGGCTATGGTGGTGGTGCCGATGTCGAAACAAAGACCGTAATTCACTCCCGAGGTATCCCCCTCTTCTATCCTCGTGACCACGAAGTAACCCGGGGCCCGCGTCAGGGACACCGTGACCCTCCATCCGGCGGAACGCAGCAGCCCGGGCAGGCCGCGCAGCAGTTCCAGAGAGACCTCGAAGCCGCCCTCCAGCCCGCGCCGCGAACGCAGATGTCTGCAGACCCTCTCCCAGTCGCAGAGCCGGTCATGCTGGTCGGGCACGGACAATTCAAGAAAGAATTTTTCCGTAAGCGGCCCCGGAGAGAACACGCACCCGGGAGCGGCGCCCGCCGCGTCGTCCCCCGCGAGCTCGGCCGGCTCCAGCCGCGAAGAAAAAGGCACCTCCACTTCCAGATCGCCCCGCACAAGCGCCGTGCAGGCCAGACATATCCCTTTTTCTTTATCGGAAGAAGTAAGTTTGCCGGAAGGAGGGATATGAACATCCCCGCTTACTATCCTGACCCTGCAGGCGCCGCACGTCCCCTGCCCTCCGCAGCGCGCGTCCAGCCTGATGCCTGCCTCATGCGCGGCGCGCAGTATGCTGGTATCTGCGGGGACCTCCACGCTTTTGCCTTCAGGATAAAAAGTCACTTTGAAATCAGCCATTACCGATATGCCCCCCGCCGGCGCGCGCCGACACCGGACCGTCTCATCAGGAAAGGTTCTTAAGGAACGCGGGCAGGCCGGAAGCCTCTTTGGGGCCGACAACCACTTCCCACCCGGATTTCTCCTCCAGGTTCCCGCTCATCATGGCCACGTATCCCGGGATGATCAACCGTTTGTGGTTCACATACCCGCCGACGCCTAATTTCTGCAGGGAATCCGTTATCTTCTCCGGGGTGAACTTTTCCGCGGCCCAGGCGGTGAGCACCGACATACCCTCGGTGTCCACGCTGACTATATACGACGGGACCTTGCTGCTCTCCACCTCGCCGAGGACCGTGAAATACGTAAGAGAGAAATTGGTGGTCACCAGCACCGGCGACCCCGCTCCGGCGTTACCGACAGGATAAACCTTGGGCTCTATCTGGAGAGGTTTCTGGGGATCGCTGTAAATATTCTGGCGGAGTGTCAGCAGGGCCAGCGTTTCCTCCGCGCCGGAAGCCTCCAGCAGTATCAGGCCGGCGTATTTGGAAATATACCCGGCAGCCTCCACGGCGGACGCGTATATGTCCTTCCCTCCCAGGACGGTGACCGAAGGATACCCGAACAGACGGTTGTTCTTCTTGAGCGCCTGCCTGCGCCACTGCGTAAGCCGCCAGATACGCTCCTGCGCTCCCGCATCCCCGGTATCCAGTATGAGCTGCGTCACGCCTCCGCCGTTCAATTCTTTCACCAGTTCCGCCTGTTCTTCCGGCGTGGCGCCGTAAACGGCCGCCGGGACCTGCGCCTGCGCGGCAAGCGGCATGAATTCGCCGATGTTCTCTTTCGTGATACGGTAAAGCAGCGGGTTTCTTCCTTTGACCGCCTCGAGCGCGGACCGCAGCCCGGCGGCGTCCGCGGGCATCAATACGGGATTGAGCCCGGAAGCCTCAACGGCCGTCTTGACGGCGGCCGCGAATTTTTCCGGGGAACCGGAAGTCTGCCGCACCGCGATCGCGTCCGGCTTCAGCGTCTGGCCCACCCTGTCGAAAGAAATGCCTCCCAGCCGCGACGCCGTCTGTTTTATCCGCTCCCCCGTGAGGCCGTCGTCTATTATAAAGCCTATGCCGCAGGGATTCCTGAACTTCTCTTCGTGCCGGAACAGGACCGTTTCGTTGCCGACCTTCAGGCTGTTCTCCCCGGCGCCGATGCTCACAAGGTTTATGGGCGGCCGTCCCGCGTCGGCCAGGATGTTCCTGGCCTCTTCGCTCAAATAAGGGCACTTGCCGGCGTCCACGCCTTTCTTCGCCAGCTGCATCGCGAAAGCCAGACAGGTCACGAAACCGCACTCCTTACAGTTCGTCTTGGGCAGTATCTTGTAAATATCAAGTCCTGAAAGCGCCATCCCCGCTCCTTTATGTCCCCCGAAGGGGAAATTTCATCAATGGATCATCCCGTCAATTACCGCGCCCGGGCCGGGCGCCGATAACGCGCGAGGCGAAATAACCGGCCCCGAATCCGTTGTCGATGTTCACCACCGTCACCCCGGGAGAGCAGCCGTTAAGCATTGTCAACAGCGCCGAGAGCCCGCCGAAGCTGGCGCCGTAACCGCAGCTCGTCGGCACGGCTATGACCGGGCAGGAGACCAGTCCGCTCACCAGGCTGGCAAGAGCTCCCTCCATACCGGCGACGACGATTATCACCGCCGCCTTCCTCAAAAGCCGCGCGTGGCCGAACAAACGGTGCACCCCGGCCACGCCGACGTCGTAAAGACGCTCCGCCCGGTTGCCCATAACTTCCAGCGTGACAGCGGCTTCTTCCGCCACCGGGATGTCGGCTGTCCCGGCGCTGATCACCAGGACCGTCCCTTTGACCGGTTTACGCTTCCGGACGCTGCGCAGATAAGCCACTCTCGCGGCCGCGTTATAACGCAGCCCCGGCAGTCCGCCCCGCAGGACGCCGTATACCGCCTCGTCGAGACGCGTCAACAGCAGGTCCTGTTTCCTGCGCAGTATCTCTTTTGCTATGCGTAAAATATGCTCTGTTCTCTTGCCGGGACAATAAACGACCTCCGGGAACCCCCTGCGCAATGCCCTTACGGTATCGACTTTGGCGAACCCGAGATCACGGAATCCCTTGCCCCTGCCCATTATCAGCGGAAGATGAACAAAAGCAGGAAGAGCACGATCAGCGTGGAAAGAATGTAGAAATCGTTATAATAAAAGAAGTCGGAGACCTTTTCCCTGAAAGGATACATATCGCGGCCGGAAGAGGCGTCCCGGGGACCGAGCGAATTCTTGTATGCTTCCACCTGCTCCTTCCTGAAACGCAGATAGACCCCCGCGATCTTATACGCGGGTATCTTCCCCTGCTCGGCGAGGTCCATCACCTCCCGCTCCGATATATTCAGATAGAGCGCGACGTCCCTGATTGTAAGAAGCTTTTCTTCGCCCATTTCTATGCGGGCCCGGAAGAGGTCCGGACGTCCGCCTCCTTTAGATCAATTCTTCGGCGCTAAGCGCGGCACTTTTATCCCGATTGCGCAGCCGGCTTCATTTACCGACCTTGCCGGCAGCGACCCATGCGTCGATGGACTTGCGTTCGAACTTCCAGGTCTCGCCTTCTTTGACGCCGGGGACCCTCCCGGAACCGGCCCACTCCAGCACCGAATTCAGGTCCACTTCCAGGTAACGCGACAGTTCTTCCGCGTTCATGAAATCCCTCAGCATCGAACAGCGCCCTTCCAGCACCGCGCCCTCGGCGACGTTCAGCCTGGCCGGAAATATGTCCCCTTCGACCACGGAATTCGGCAGAAGAGTGAGCATCTCCCTGGCCACCAGCTTGCCGTTGAATTTCCCGCCCACTATCACGTTGTCCCCGCAAACGTCGCCTTTCACGGTGGAGGACGGCCCGATCGTAAGGTTGCCGCGGGCGTCGAGGTTGCCGTCGAAACTGCCGTTTATGCGCAGGTTCACCGGGTCCTTGAAACTCAAATTACCCTGCATAGAAGCGTCGACATCGAGGATCTTAACGTCCATTTTCTTCTTCGCGTTAAATGCCATCCTCCCCACCTCCCTTGCATTGCTTGACCACCGGGATTATCCCCTCGAACCTCCTCAAGATCAACAGGACCGCCAGGGAAAGGAACGTCGCGTAGACCGCGGCCGGGTAAAAACCGCAGCCCACCGCCAGGCCTATGCCGCAGGATACCCAGAGACTGGAAGCGGTGGTCAAACCGCGGATCCCTTCGCGGGCGCGTATGATGGTGCCTGCCCCCAGGAAACCTATGCCTGTGATGACCCCGGCGGCGATACGCGACGGGTCCACCGTCGCCTGGCTCTTATATATATCAAAAACATAGAGGGATGTCAACATGATAAGGCACGACCCCAGACTGACCATTATATGCGTGCGCAGCCCGGCGTGCCGGCGGTGCCATTCCCTTTCCAGCCCGATAACTCCCGCCAGGACGGCGGAAACCGTCAATCTCAATATAATGTCGAAATTAGTCGCCATAAGCCCCCCTGTTTTTTCAGTCCAGTTCCAGCCCGAGTTCAACCCCTGCTTTCCTGCCTTTGCGGTAAAGTCTGCGCCCGAGACAGGCGATCATAGCCCCGTTATCGAGACAGAACCGTTTCTCCGGAAAGAAGACTTGTATGCCGGCCTTCGCCGCCCGCCGTTCGAATTCCCGCCTGAGTCGCGAATTGGCCGCCACGCCTCCGCCGACAAGGATACGGCGGAGTTTCCTGTCCGAGGCGGCGGCAAAGGTCTTGTCGGCAAGGATCCCGACGACGGCTTCCTGGAAGGCATAAGCGACATCATTGACCGTCCCGTCCGGCAGTGTCCCTCCTTTTCGTTCAAGGGAGGAGACATGATAAAGCACCGCCGTTTTTATGCCGCTGAAGCTGAACCCGTACCTGCTGCCGGCCGCCGAACAGTTGAACCTGACGCCGGCGCCCCCGGACGAAAGCGAAGCCCTGCGTTCCATGACCGGCCCGCCGGGATAACCCAGTCCGAGGATCTTCGCTGCCTTATCATAGGCTTCGCCGCAGGCGTCGTCGGCGGTGCAGCCCATTTCCTCCAGCCTGTCGCAGTCCTTGACGTGATAAATACTGGTATGGCCGCCGGAAACGATCAGGGCCGCAAAGGGGGGCCTTATCCCGCGGTGCGAAAGAAAGTTCGCGTAGATATGCCCGTGCAGATGGTTCACCGCCGTCATGGGAACGGCGGCTGAAAAAGAAACGGACTTGGCGAAATTGACCCCCACGTTCAGCGAACCGGAAAGACCGGGACCGTTGGTAACGGCGATAAGCCCGATATCCCCCAGCTTAAGTCCGGCTTCGCCCAGGGCGCAGTCGCAGACCCCGGCGATGGAATCAAGCTGCGCGCGGAAGGCGATCTCCGGGATCACCCCGCCGTATTTTTTATGCAGGCCGAGGCTCGAGGCGGTGACATTGGAAAGCACCCGGTCGTCGCCGCCGACCACGGCCGCCGAAGTCTCGTCGCATGAAGTTTCTATTCCCAATACGTACATAAGAAAATCCGCACCGTCCTTATACGCCGGAGGACCCTCTCAATTCCCCTGGACGTCCCTTTCCGGCCTCAGCCCTGAGACCACGGTGAACCGGTAACCTTCACGCTGCAGCTGCGGCATTACCTCCGCGAGGACTTCCACGGTGACCCTGCGGTCATGGCCGATGCCTATGGCCTGGCCGCGGCGCGAAGCCACCGCTTTCAGTTTATCGATCTGTTTTTTTATATAGTCGGGATTAAGCCGGTTGTCTATGAAAACGTCCCTGCGGTAAAATACCACCCCGCATTTCTGCGCCTGGGAGGCGCACACGGAATGTGAGGAGACGTAGCTGTCGAGAAAATAAAGCCCTCCCCTTTTCAACTCGCACAATACCGAGGACATCAGCGCCGGGTCCTCGGTGGCCCTGGACCCCATGTGGTTGGATACCCCGGACAGGGCGCCCACGCTGGCGGAGGAACGTTTGAATATCTCCGAGACCCGCTGACGGCCCATCCCCGTCATAAGGGTGTCTTTCTCAAGCCCCGCCTTTTCCCAGGGCTCCATCGGCAGATGCAGTATGACTTCCATACCGGCCGAGCGCAATTCGGAGGCGGCGCGCGCGGAATAAGGAAGATTGGGAAGGACCGAGACGGTGACCGGGCAGGGCAGCTCTTTAATCCTGCCGAGATTGGAAAGGTTATAACCGAGGTCGTCTATGACGATGGCGATCTTCCCCCTGCAGGGGGGAGCCGGAACGGGCTGCGGGGACGTGCGCGCAGCCTGACGGCGCTGCGCCGGCTGCCCTTTTGTGCGGGAAGCCAGCCTGAAGATCACAACGGATTGAACTACGATCACCGCCAGCAGAAGGACGGTGAAAAGCCTGCTCTTCATTTATTGCTCTTTGTTGTCACGTAGATATCTATCGCCTTCAATATATCCACCGCGCGGACCAACTGCCCGTCGGATTTGTAATCGAACTGCTGTCCGTCCTTGCCCTTGTGTTCCGGTTCCGCCTGTTCGATCTCGTCGAAGATCTCTTTCTTCTTTTTCTCGGCGGCGCCGGCCTTCGCATCTTCCAGCCGCGTCTCAGGCGCCTCCACGTCGGGCGGCACTCCCTTGCCGTGGATCTCCCTGCCCAGCGGCGAGAAATATTTGCTGGTGGTGAGCTTAAGCGCCGACCCGTCGGATAAAGGGATGATCGTCTGCACCGAGCCCTTGCCGAAGGATTTCATGCCGACTATCACGGCGCGCTTATAGTCCTGCATGCAGGCCGCCACTATCTCGCTGCCGGAAGCCGACCCCTCGTTCTCGAGGACCACCATCGGCATATCATACGGCTGCCTGGAACGGGAAAAGAACTGCATATTCTGGTTCTCCCTGCGGCCCTTGGTGTAAACTATGAGCTTGCCCTTGGGCAGGAATTTCTCGGCCACCCTCACCGCCACGTCCAGCAGCCCGCCGGGATTGTTGCGCAGGTCCAGTATCAAAGCCTTCATGCCGGACTTCGACAACTGTTTCAGGACTGCGTCCATATCCTGCGGAGTGTTCTCGCGGAACTCCACCAGGCGTATATAACCTATGCCGTCCTCGAGGATCAGCGCCTCCTTTATGTCCTTGATCTTGATGATGTCGCGCACGATATGGAAATCCAGGAGTTTCTGCTCCGACTCGCGCAGCACGGTGATGTCCACCGCCTCGCCGGCCTTGCCGCGCAGCCTCTTGACCGCGTCCGTCAACGAAAGGTCGCGCGTGATCTCCTTATTCACCTTGACTATCCTGTCGTTGGCCTTCAGCCCGGCCTTCCAGGCCGGCGTGCCCTCGATGGGCGTGACCACGGTCAGGAGACCGTCCTTGATCGTTATCTCTATGCCGATGCCCCCGAATTTGCCTTCAGTGTCGACCCTCAGCTCGTTATAAGTGTCCGGGTCCAGGAACTGGCTGTGCGGATCGAGCGAGGAAAGCATACCTTTCATGGCGCCGTAAATGAGCTTCTTGGACTGCACCTCCTCCACGTAATCGTCTTCCACAAGCGTGAGCGCGTCGGAGAACAGCTCCACCTGGCGGTAAAGCTCGTCGTTGCTCTTCTTTTCAGCCGCTGACTGGACGTAAGAAACGCCCCAAAGCACCAGTCCCGCGGCGGCCGCCGCCATGATAAAATACCTGTATCTACGCATCTGCCAGCCTCCGTTCCAAAAGTTCCTTCACGACCTTGGGGTTGGCCTTCCCCGAGGACATACGCATGACCTGCCCCACCAGGAACATTACCGCGTTGGACTTCCCGGCGCGGAAATCCTGCACCGACTTTTCATTCTCCTCCAGCACACGGGCGATTATCCCGTCGAGGGCCGAGGTATCGGAGATCTGCGCCAGATTGCGCGTCCGGACGATCTCCCCGGCCTGCATTTTACCGTCTATCATCTCTTTCAGCACCGACTTCGAGACCAGATTGGAGATCACGTTCTTCTGCACCAGGAGCACAAGCTCTATGAACCAGGAAGGCGGGATGCCCAGCCCGCGCAGACCGCACCCCCGCGAGTTGGCCTCCGCCATCAGAGGGCCTATCAGAAAATTGGCCGCCGGCTTCTTGTCCCCGGCATCGAAAGCCCTGAAACACTCCTCGGCGAAATCCGCGTCGCTTTTCTCTGCGGTAAGTATGCCCGCATCGTACGCGGACAGGCCGAATTCCCTGATGAAACGTTCCGTCTTTTTCTGCGGCAGTTCCGGGATGGCGGCGCGCGCCCGCTCTATTTCATCGTCGCCGACCAGGAAAAGCGTCAGGTCCGGGTCCTGGAAATAACGGTAATCGTGCGCCTCCTCCTTGCTGCGCATGGAAAAAGTCATGGACTGCCGCGCGTCCCACAACCGTGTCTCCTGGACCACGCTGCCGCCCTCCTCCAGTATCTGCGCCTGGCGGGTGATCTCGCAGGATAACGCGTCCTTGACCGCCTTGAAAGAATTCATGTTCTTCAGCTCCGCCTTGGTGCCGAGCCTGCTTTCCCCTTTCGGGCGCAGGGAAATATTGGCGTCGCAGCGCAGGGACCCTTTCTCCATATCGCAGTCGGAAACATCGAGATACTTAATTATACTTCTCAGTTTCGTAAGGTAAACGTAAGCCTCATCCGGGGAATTGATGTCCGGTTCGGTGACTATCTCCAGTAAAGGGACCCCGGCGCGGTTGAGATCGACCAGGCTGCCGGCGTCTTCATGCATCAACTTGCCGGCGTCCTCCTCCATATGCACGCGCTTCACGCGTATTACCTTCTCCCCCCGGGGGGTATCTATGCGGACCTCCCCGTCCAGGGCCGCCGGCAGGTCGAACTGCGATATCTGGTAGCCTTTGGGCAGGTCGGGATAAAAATAGTTCTTCCTGTCGAACTTGGTGCGTTTCTGTATCGAACACCCCAGGGCCAGCCCGACCTTCACGGCGCAGGCCAGCACCTCCCTGTTCAGCACCGGCAAAGCCCCGGGCAGACCGAGGCATACCGGGCAGATGTTCGTGTTCGGCTCCATGCCGAACTCGGCCCGGCAGGAGCAGAATGCCTTGGTCCTGGTGTTCAGCTGGACGTGCACTTCCAGTCCTATTACCGCTTCATATTCCATAAACCGCCCCGTCAATTATCATAATTCAGGCCTTCTCTTGTCCTTGACGGACACCGCCTGTTCGTAAGCGTAAGCGAGCTTGAAGATCTTCTCTTCCATAAAATGCCCGGCCATTATCTGCATACCGACGGGAAGTCCTTCGCCGGTGAACCCGCAGGGCAGGGATATCGCCGGGATGCCGGCAAGGTTGGCCGAGATCGTATAAATATCCGAGAGATACATCTTCAAAGGGTCGCCGCTCTTTTCCCCCAGCCTGAACGCCGGAGTGGGGCTGGTGGGAGCGACGATGCAGTCGAACCCGCCGAAGACCTTGTCGAAATCGTTCTTGATAAGGGTGCGCACTTTTAAAGCGCGCAGATAATAGGCGTCGTAATAACCGTGCGAAAGGGCGAACGTCCCCAGGATTATGCGCCGCTTGGCTTCCTTGCCGAAGCCTTCGCCGCGCGTGCGGCTGAACATGGCGTTCAGGCCTTCTGCCGCCGCGGCCCTGAAACCGTACCTCACCCCGTCGAAACGCGCCAGGTTGGAACTGGCCTCCGCGGTGGCGATGATATAGTACACCGGGACGGCGAATTCCGTGTGCGGCAGGGAGACCTCCCCGCAGACCGCCCCCAAGCGCCTGAATTCTTCCAGGGCGCGCAGAAGCGCTTCCCGCACCTGCGGATCTATACCTTCAACCATATATTCTTTGGGGACGCCTATGCGCATGCCCTTAACGGACTGCCCCAGGCAGGCGGTGTAGTCCGGCACCGGCTCGTCGACGGAGGTGGAATCCCCGGGGTCGTACCCGGCGATAGCATTAAGGAGCATGGCGTTATCGCGCACGTCTTTCGTGATCGGGCCGATCTGGTCAAGACTGGAAGCGAAAGCGACCAGCCCGTAACGGGAGACCCTGCCGTAGGTGGGTTTCAACCCCACGACCCCGCAAAAGGACGCCGGCTGGCGTATCGACCCGCCGGTGTCTGAGCCCAGCGCGAATACCGCCTCATCGGCGGCGACCGCCGCGGCCGAGCCGCCGGAAGAACCGCCCGGCACGCAGCGCGTGTCCCAGGGGTTGCTGCTGGGGCCGAAACAGGAGTTCTCGGTGGAAGAACCGAAGGCGAACTCGTCCATGTTGGTCTTCACGGAAATTATGGAGGCCCCGGCTTTCTTAAGCCTGGAAACGACCGTGGCGTCGTAAGGAGGTTTGTAACCGGAGAGTATGCGGGAACAACACTCGGTATTGCAGGACCTGGTGCATATATTGTCCTTTATGGATACGGGAAGACCGGAGAGCGGACCTTCTCCCTCGGCCGGTATGCTTTCCAGAGCGCCCCCGAAACGGACATAAGCCTTCACCTTGTCTTCCATGGCGGCGGCGCGCCGTGATATGGAGGCCAATATCTCTTCCGGGGAGACTTCCCCCCCGGCAAGCGATCCGGCCAACTGAGAACCCGTCATTGAATACAATTCCATTGTCATCCTCTAATCCGGTCCCGGGGTTATTCTATGACCTTGGGCACGCTGAAGCATCTGCCGCGCCGCCGCGGCGCCCCGGAAAGGGCGTCTTCAGCAGGCAGCGATTGCGCCGGCTCATCGGCGCGGAACACATTGTTCACTGGCAGGATATGGCTGGTGGGCTCTATATTGCCGGTATCGGCTTCTTCCAGCTTGCCGATAAAATCCAGTATCCCCTTTATCTGCAGGGACAGTTCCCCGAGCTCGGCGCTTTCCAGCTCCACGCGCGCCAGTTTCGCGGTATAGTCTATCACTTTATCGTTGATATCGGACATATTTCCTCACAAATGGGTTCTTTAAGAATTCTATTTAACTGAAATTTTATCACCGCCCCGGCCGAAAGTCAAAGCATTTCGCGGTTGACAGCGGCGGGGAAATATGTTAAATTCCCTTCTATGACAGAAGGAACGGATAAAACCAAGAACTGCGGAATAGAAAAGACCCGCAACGAGCTGGCGATACTCTACGAGATCTCCAACGCCATGAGGACCACCCTCAAGCTGGACGAGATCCTCTACATCATTCTCACCGGCGTCACCGCCCACATCGGCCTCGGTTTCAACCGCGCCGTCCTCTTCCTGGTCAACGAAAAAGACAAACTTCTGGAAGGAAAAATGGCGATAGGCCCCGAGACCGGCGAAGAGGCCAACCGCATCTGGAAACAGATAGAGAAAGAGGAAATGGGGCTGGACGACCTGATCAGCGTCTTCCAGTTCTCCAATTCAGCGGTGGAATCGGAATTCAACAAGCGCGTGCGCCGGCTGAAGATCCCCTTGCAGAGCAGCACACCCGATCCGCTGGCGATAGGCGTGCTGGAAGGGATGCCTCTGCACCTGACCAGGGACAACATCGACAAATACAAAGACAACCCGCTGATACAGTTGCTCAACACCCACGAACTCGCCCTGGTGCCGCTGAAGGCAAAGGACAAGGTCAACGGGCTGATAGTCGCCGACAATTTCGTCAACAAAGAGCCGATCACAAAAGACGACATAATGATACTCACCATGCTCGGCAACCAGGCCGGGCTGGCGATACAGAATTCGCGCCTCTACGAATCCGCCGTGACCAGGGCGCATTCCGATTCGCTGACCGAACTCTGGAACCACGGATATTTCCAATATCTCCTGCAGGATGAAATAGAGAAAAGCAAGGCCATGAACAGCCGCTTGAGCCTGCTTATGCTGGACCTGGACGACTTCAAGGCGCTGAACGACGTTTTCGGACACCAGGCCGGGGACAAGGTGCTGAAGGAACTGGCGCAGTTCCTGAAGAACCGGTCAAGGAAGATGGACTACGTCTGCAGGTACGGCGGAGAGGAATTCACGGTGATATTGCCCCAGGCGGACAGGGACGAGGCATTCACAATAGCCGAACATCTGCGCCTGGAGATAGAAAAACATCCCTTCATACAGCGCATATCCCCGGAGAGCGAAAAGAAGCTCACCGTAAGCATCGGGATAGCCTCTTTCCCCGGGAACGGAACAACCCCCTCGGAGATCATCGCCGCTTCCGACCGCGCCCTTTACCAGGCGAAACGGAAAGGCAAGAACACCACCTGCTACGTTTAAAAACATAGGCCTTATCGAGTAGTGAGCCGGGAGTATGGAGTAAGATCAAACACTCAACACACCATACTTCCTGCACTATACGTCGATCGGTTTTTATTGGGCGGCTATCGCCTGCTGTTCGTTCTGCCCTGCTTCGGGCGCCGGAGGGGATTCCCGGGAGGGTGTTTCCTGCGGAGATGCTTCCTGACCTGCGGACCTGCCGTCCTTGGAGAATTTCACCGACACTATCTTGGAAACGCCGGACTCCTGCATGGTGATACCGTACATGACGTCGGCGTTGGCGATGGTCTTTTTGTTGTGCGTGATCACGATGAACTGCGAGATCCCCGAGAATTCCTGCAGCATCCTGCCGTAGCGGTCGACGTTGGCCTCGTCCAGCGCCGCGTCTATCTCGTCGAGTATGCAGAACGGGGCCGGCTTGACCTTGAAGATGGCGAAGATCAGCGCGATCGCCGCCATCGATTTCTCTCCCCCGGAAAGCAGAAGAACGTTCTGCAGCTTTTTCCCGGGAGGGCGGCAGACTATTTCTATCCCCGATTCCAGGGGATCGCTCTCGTCGTTCAGGTAAACCTGCGCGTCGCCGCCGTTGAAGAGCAGGCGGAAGAAATTCTTGAACTCCTCCTTGACCTTCTCGAACGTCTCCAGGAACATCTTGCGGGTGGTGCGGTTTATCTTCAGTATCGCCTCGTGCAGCGCCGCCTTGGCGTTCACCAGGTCGTTCTGCTGCTGCGAAAGGAAATCATACCGTTTTTTCAGCTCGTCGTATTCCTCGATCGCCACCAGGTTCACGTTGCCGTATGAACCGAGCTTGTCCTTAAGACGCTGTATGTCCTCTTTAAGGGACTCCGGGGACTGCGCCGACTCCGCAGCGGAGCCTTCCTCCCGGGGCGGCTCTTCCGGGATGGGCTGGACCGCGTCCAGATCTATTTTATAAGATTGAAGTATCCTTTCCCTTACAGTGGAGATACGGAATTCCACGTCCTGGTTGCGCATCTGGAGCTCGTAGATGGAATCCTTCAGCCCGCCGCGGCGCTTGTTGTTCTCCTCAAGCCCGTTCTCCAGCGCGTGCACCGAAGCCGCGCGGGACGAATGCCCGGATTCCGTCTCTCTGAGGTCTTTCCGGCACGACTCCGCCGCTTCCTGCCCGGACACGGCTTTCTTCTCAAGCTCTTCGATCTCCGCTATGAGCGCGGTGCGCCTGGACACAGAGTCGTTGATCTGGCTTTCCAGCTCGCGCAGGTTCGCGGAATCCTGGTTATACCGCTCCCGCATAGCGCCCAGGGTCTCCTCCTCCGCGCTGATGCGCTTGCCCAGCACCTCCAGCTCGGTCCCCGCCCTGGTAATGACCACTAGCGTCTCTTCTTTCCTGGCGTTCTCCTCAGCGATGCTCTCCTGTTCCGAAACGATGGCGGCTTCAGCCTCTTTCTGGAGCCGTTCCGCCTCCGACAGTTCGATGGAAAGCCTTGCCGACTCCTCCTGCGAGACCGATATCTCCTTCTCCACCTCGGAGAGTTCCAGGATCAAAAGCTGCGCCTCTTCCTTTACCTTGTTCACCTGCCCGGCAATACCTTCGTAAAACGTCCGTTTGTTGGAAAGGGCTATCTCCTGATTCTTCAATCCTTCCTGCAAAGAAGCGATGCGCGCCTCCAGCCCGGCGATGCAGCCGCGTTTCTCCTGTATTTCCGCTTTCAATCCGTCTATGCGCGACCCGGTCTGGTCGATCTTTTCGTTTATCGCGCGGGTATCAAGGTCTATCGGCTTCGCTTCGCAGCGCAGTTTGACCCCCGGTTCGGGGAAGCGCTCTTTTTCCGCTTCTTCCACCGGCAGATAATCCTTGATCTTCAGCACCAGCCCGCCGAGATGCTCTTCCGGATGCTTATCGAGGAAGACCACCGCGTTCAGCGACTCGCGGATGTCCTCGTATTTGACCTTCAGCTCCTCCAGGAACTGTTTCTGCGATTCCAGGGAAAGCAGCTCTTTCTCCAGCCCCGTGAGACCGGCCAGGAGCCCGTCCAAAGCCGTGTTCTCGGCCTCATTCCTGGATTTCACCTCCGCGAACTCCGCGTTAAGTCTGGTAAAATCGTTCTCCAGGATGAGCACCTGCGCGCCGATCTCGTTCAGGCTGCCCTCCCCGCTGACGATCTCCTCGTTTATCTTCGCCTTCTCCAGTTCCAGCCTCTTCTGCCGGGAAACGTGCACCTGCCGGCGCGAATCCAGTTCGGTTATCCCGTTCTTCAAAGAGGAAACCCGGGAAGCGGCGTCCATCACCGCGGCCTTAGCCGCCGAGATCTTGTCCAGCGACGATTTGACGGCGGCGTTGATGGCCTCAAGCGCGGCCTCCTTCTCTTTCAGCGCCGCGGTCTTCTCTTCTATCTGCGTCCTGATCGTCCCGCATTCCGCTTCTATGGCCTTGAGTTTCTCCTCGTCGGCGGCGAGGCGGGACGAGGACTGCTCGATCTGGGACTTGAAATACTCCTCGTTTATCTCGAATTCCTTGATGCGCTGGCGGTCAAAATCTATCTGCTGCCTGCCGCGGGATATCTCATTCTCCTGCGCGGAGATCTGCGCCCTGATCTCCTGGATGCGTTTCCCGCTCTCCTCCAGTTCCCTGCGGCCGGAAGACAACTCCGCCTCCTGGAGGCGCGCCGCTTCCGCCAGTCCCACCGCCTCTTTCTCCAGAGATGCCAGCCGCCCGGAGATATCTTCTTTACTTTTCACCAGGCCTTCGCGCTCGATGAAAGCGAAATTGACCTCTTTGGTCTTGAGCTCCTCGTAGACCTCGCGGTAACGCCTGGCCTTGCTCGCCTGGCGCTCCAGCGAACCTATCTGCCTGCGCACCTCGGTGACGATGTCGTTGACGCGCAAAAGATTCTGCTCGGTCTCCTCCAGCTTGCGCAGGGCCTCTTTTTTCTGCGCCTTGTATTTGGTTATGCCGGATGCCTCGTCGAAGACAAGCCTGCGGTCCTCGGGCTTGGAGCTCAGCACGAGATCGATCTTCCCCTGCTGGACCAGGGAATAACTCTCGGCCCCGATGCCGGTCCCCATCAGCAGTTCAAGGATGTCCTTAAGCCTGGCCTGCGCCTTGTTGATAAGGTATTCGCTCTCCCCGGAACGGAATATGCGGCGGGTTATGGCGACCTCATCCTGGTCGATGGAAAGAAAACGCTGGGCATTGTCGAAAGTGAGGCTGACCTCTGCCATGCCGAGCGCCTCGCGTTTCTCGGTGCCGTTGAAAATGACGTCCTCCATGGCCGATCCGCGCAGCGCCTTGACGGACTGCTCGCCGAGCACCCAGCGGATGGAATCGAAGATATTGCTGTTGTGGACGATTATGTCCTCGGCAACGAAATTATGATTCCCCAATACCGATAGGTCATAGACCCATTTCTCGGAATAAACCTTCTTTATGCCGACCACTTCATCCCAGTAAACGTCGGAAACGGCCATGGTCTTAAGATAATCATAGAGAAACCGGGCCAGACCGGAAATCCTGCCGTGTTCGGAAACGATGCTCAAGACCTCCAGCAAGCCCCGACGCGTGGGAAGACATCTGTTTTCATAATAAGCCGCCAATTTAGACGAAATCTTCCTGAATCGTTTAACTTTAACACCCGAGAGCTTGACCAGATCTTTCAGAATGCCGTTTATTTCCGGGATCAAATCCAGATTCGGATTGGTTTTATAATCAAGCGCCTTGACTTCCTCCAGTCTCTCGGACTTGGCGCCGACGAAATTCAACAAACCGGCCAGCATTTTTACGTTGCCAAGCCCGTAAACGAAAACCGAATAATAGGCCTTTTTATTCTTCCGCAAGGTATTGGATGCGGCCTTGTCCTTTCTTCTTATCACGGAGTGCACGCCCAACCGCAGCAACAAGCCGGTAACTCCTTTCGCCAGTTGCTCGGAGGCGGTGGCATACTCGAAATAAGTTCCGCTCCCTTCCCTGTTCACCGAGATATAACCGTCACCCTCGAATAATGCGGACAAGAACTCGCCTATGACATCTTTTTCACTGCCGAATAATGCGCCGGGGACCACTTTCTCGCTCGATACGCTGTTGACTTTCAGGTCAAAAGCCTTCTCCAGAAGATCGCAAAGGGCGCTGGAGAAGATTATCACGTCCCGGGCGCAGTCCTTATAATCAAATACCTTGGCCTCCACATCAAAGGCCTTCCGGGCGCAGGCAACGTAATCCGCCACTATTTTCTCGTCTTCATTGACAAACCAGACTTGATTGGAAGAAGTGGTCCTTCCCTCCGAAAGGATATAACCCAGGAACCTGGCCGCAGAGCGGTCTATACTCCGGGGCAGCCTGACCTGGCCGCAGCTGCGGGATTTGATATGCGTCACAAAATCAGGGATCTCCGTGGTACCCGCAGCCGTCAACAATTCAATAAAGTTATGGATGTTTACAGCCTGACCGGACTGGATGGAAGATACGGCGGTCTTGCAGACAGCCGCGCTGTTGGATACCGCGGCGGTATCCGGGTTATTCATCTTGATCCGCGATATAAAGTCCGACAGTTCCGGGGAAAAAGGGATGTAAGCAAGATCGTTCTTGCCGAATTTTCGTAATATTTTCCAGAGATCAAGTCCGGGGGAGGAGTTTGTGACCGGCAGCTGCCGCGGCACGGCGATTCTTATGCCGGTCTTCAGTTCCTCGGCTTTCAGCTCTA
>CAZAVF010000022.1:0-14249 GCA_964488935.1 uncultured Planctomycetales bacterium
CCTCGTCTATCGTTAACTCTATACTCACGACTCACTACTCTATACTTTCTTACGCCTTCTTCATCCAGGGCATCATCTCCCTGAGTTTGCGGCCGACTTTCTCTATCTTGTGGTTGTCTCCGGCCTTGAGCAGCTTGTTGAACACCGGGCGGCCTTTTTCGTTCTCTTTTATCCATTCCTTGGCGAATTTTCCGGTCTGGATCTCTTTCAGTATCTTTTTCATCTCCTGTCTGGTCTTGGCGGTGATCACGCGTTTCCCCCTGGACAGGTCGCCGTAACAGGCGGTATTGGATACGCCGCGACGCATGCCCGCTATGCCGCGCTCCTGGATCAGGTCGGTGATAAGCTTCAACTCGTGCAGGACCTCGAAATAGGCGATCTCCGGCTGGTACCCGGCGTCTATTAAGGTATCGAACCCTGCCATGATCAGCTCGGAAACGCCTCCGCACAACACGGCCTGCTCTCCGAACAGATCGGTCTCGGTCTCTTCCCCGAAAGTTGTCTTTATAACACCGGCGGTGGTCGCCTTAAGGGCTTTGGCGTAAGCGAGGGCGAGATCAAGGGCCTTTCCGCTTGCATTCTGATATACCGCCACCAGCGAAGGCACGCCTTTCCCCTCTTCATACATCTTCCTCACCAGCGCGCCGGGACCCTTCGGAGCCACCATGAAGACGTCCACGTTCTTGGGCGGAACGATCTGCTTGAAATGGATGTTGAAGCCGTGCGAAAAACAAAGCGCCTTGCCTGCCGCGAGGTTCGGTTCTATCGCCTTGCGGTAAACTATCGCCTGCACGTGGTCCTGGGTGAGTATCTGTATGATATCACCGCGGCGGGCAGCCTCTTCGGCGCTCACCGGCGAGAACCCGTCCTTCAGGGCCTGCTCGTAGTTCGGCGTGCCGGGCAGTTCGGAAACCACCACTTTGCAGCCGGAATCACGCAGGCACAACGACTGCCCCCGCCCCTGTATGCCGTAACCGAGTATAGCGACGGTCTTATTCTTCAAAAGGTTCAGGTCCGCGTCTTTATCGTAATATACCTTGGCCATCTCTCCTCCTCTATGCTGTTTTTACCTTTGGCGTGAGGTCACCGGTCGCCATCGCGATCTTGCCCGCCCGCACCAGTTCTTTTATGTTGAAACGTTTCGCCTCCTCCAGCACTTTCTTCAGTTTCTCCTGGTCCCCGACTATCTCGAATATCGCCGTGTTGCCCCGGCAATGGGTAACACCCGCCCCCCATTTTTTCGCCAGCGACTCCAGCGCCGCCTTGTCCCTGGCGGAACAGGAAACCTTGATCATCATCAACTCCCGGTCTATATAATCCTTCTTGGTGAAATCGGTGACGGTGATCACATCGATCAGCTTGTTCAGCTGTTTCTTGACCTGCTCGAGAATCTTCTCGTCCCTGGTATCCACCACCATCGTAAGATACGATATGCTGGGATCGAGGGTCTCGCTGACCGAAAGCGAGGTGATATTGTATCCGCGGGCGCTGAACAGACCTGCGATCCTCGCCAGCACGCCGAACTTGTTCTCCACCAGTATCGATATCGTATGCCTCATAAAAGCCTTCTTTCCTTAAAAACGGTAAAAAGTATGGAATAGTGGATATCGAGTGAAAAGATACTATCCCCTTTTACCGGGAAACGGGTTTCAATACTCTATCCTCACAACTCCCGACTCTATACTGTCTTTATTGCTCTGTCCGCCGAAGGCGGACTAAGCCATGCCCCCGATCATCCGGTTGATCGCCTCTCCTGCCGGGACCATGGGGAAAACGTTCTCTTCCGGCTCGATACGGAAATCTATCATCACCACGTTGTCTACGGCTATGGCTTTCTCTATCGCCGGCCTGACTTCTTCTTTCCTGGTGACGCGTATGCCCTCCGCCCCGTAACTCTTCGCCAGCTTCACGAAATCAGGATTGAAGAGCGTGGTATGCGAATAACGGCGTTTGTAGAACAGCTCCTGCCACTGTCTGACCATACCCAGGTAGCCGTTGTTCAAAATAGCGATCTTAACGTTGATCTTGTTGCTGACGCAGGTGGCGAGCTCCTGGATGTTCATCTGTATCGAGCCGTCCCCGGCTATATCGAAAACGACCCTGTCGGGATAGGCTGTTTTAACGCCCATCGCTGCCGGGAAACCGAACCCCATGGTGCCGAGTCCTCCGCTGGAGATGAACGTCCTCGGATAATCGTATTTGTACCATTGCGCCGCCCACATCTGGTTCTGTCCGACCTCCGTGGCTATAAAGGCCTTCCCTTTGCTTACGGAATCGATCTGCTCTATCACATACTGCGGTTTGATCCTGCCGCTTTCTTTATAGACCATGGGATATTTCTTCCTCCAGCCCTCCACGGTCTTGATCCACTCCGCAGTATCCGGACAAGACCTTATTTCTTCCAGAAGCTGGCCGATAACGTTCCTGGCGTCCCCCACCATCGGGATGTCCACCTTCACGTTCTTGCTTATGGAAGCCGGATCGATGTCTATATGGATTATTTTAGCCGAAGGGGCGAAAACGTCTATCCTGCCGGTCACCCTGTCGTCGAAACGCGCGCCCACGGCTATGATCAGGTCGGATTCCATTATGGCGTGATTGGCGTAAGCGGTCCCGTGCATACCCAGCATGCCGAGAGAAAGCTTGTGCGTGGCCGGGAATCCCCCGATCCCCATAAGGGTCCAGGTGACAGGGGCGTTTATTTTTTCCGCCAGTTCCCGCAGTTCGTTGTGCGCGCCGGAAGTGATCACCCCCCCGCCTGCGTAGATCACCGGCCTGCGCGCGCAGGAGATCATCCTGGCGGCTTTCTTGACCTGCCCGGGATGACCGAACAGCGTCGGACGGTAACTGCGGATGGAGATCTGCTGGGGCCAGACGAACTCGCACTCCTGCTGCTGCACGTCGACCGGGATATCCACCAGCACCGGACCGGGGCGGCCGGTGGAGGCGATGAGGAAAGCCTCCCTGATTATCAAGGCCAGTTCCCCGACATCCTTCACGAGATAATTATGTTTGGTGATGGAACGCGTTATACCGGTGACGTCCGCTTCCTGAAAAGCGTCGTTTCCGATCAGGGAGGTCTTGACCTGTCCGGTAATGGCGACCATGGGTATGGAATCCATATACGCCGTGGCCAGCCCGGTGGTCAGATTGGTGGCGCCCGGCCCCGAAGTGGCCAGACAGACCCCCGGCCTGCCGGTGGCCCGCGCATAGCCGTCGGCCGCGTGCGCCGCAGCCTGTTCATGCCTGGTAAGCACGAAGTTGAAACCGGCGTCGTAAAGACTGTCGAAGATCGGCAGAACGGACCCGCCCGGGTAACCGAAGATCACTTCGGTATTCTCCCGTTTCAGGCATTCGATCAGTATGTCCGCGCCCTTCATTTTCATTGTAAAGCGTCCTTCTTTCTTCGTGCTTTATCCTCCAGTCTATTGACTGTGGACTGTCGACCATGGACTATTTTCCAGATTTATTTACAAGCGGCCTTGTCCGCGGAAAGCACCGCGCCGCGGTCGGCCGACAACACCATCGCTGAATACCTGGCAAGATACCCCCTGGTTATCTTGGGAGGTACCGGCTTCCAGCCGCGGAATCTTTTCGCGATCTCCGCTTTAGTCAACTTCACTTCCAGTTTCCTGGCAGGGATGTCTATACTTATTATATCATTCTCGCGGATAACGGCAATAGGCCCGCCGCTGGAGGCTTCCGGGGACACGTGGCCTATGCAGGGGCCCTTTGTCCCGCCGGAGAACCTGCCGTCTGTGATCAAAGCCACGGAATCGGCCAATCCCATGCCGACAATGGCGGCCGTGGGAGCCAGCATTTCGCGCATACCCGGGCCTCCGGCCGGCCCCTCATATCTGATGACGATCACTTCCCCGCCCTTGATCTTCCCCCCGAGAATGGCCTTCATCGCCTCTTCTTCCCGCTCGAAGACCCTGGCCCTGCCATCGAAACGCATCATTTTCTGGCTGACCGCGGCCTGCTTCACCACCGCGCCGGCCGGAGCGAGATTGCCGTAAAGGACCGCGATCCCGCCTTCCTTATGATAGGCCTTATCGAAAGTCCTGATCACTTCCTCGTCCAGGATAGCGGCGCGGGAAGCTATACTATGTATCTTTTCTCCGCTGACCGTGACAGTATTGTGCAGTTTGCTCTTGAGACGGCGCATCACCGCCGGTATCCCGCCCGCAAACTCCAGGTCTTCCATGTAATGGGTGCCGGCCGGCTCGATATTCGTGATATGCGAAGTGTTCCTGCTGATGCGGTCGAAAGAGCGAAGGTCCAGCTTTATTCCTGCCTCCTGCGCGATCGCCATCAAATGCAGCACGGTATTGGTGGAACCGCCGAGAGACATATCCACCATTATCGCGTTCTCCAGGGATTCTTTGGTGATTATATCGCGGGGACGGACGTTCTTGCGCACCAGTTCCACCACGCGCTCGCCGCTGGCCTGGGCGATGCGGCGTTTTTTGGCGGAAACGGCCAGGGCCGTCGCGCAGCCCGGCATGGATATACCCATAGTCTCCAGCAGACAGGCCATGGTATTGGCGGTGTATAGCCCCTGGCATGAACCGGCTCCGGGACAGGCCTCCATTTCCAGGCACTCCAGTTCCCGGGAAGTGATCTCGCCTTTTTTCGCGCGTGCAAGCGCCTCGAAGGTATCATGCACGAACGCCAGCTTGCGCCTTCCCAGCCTGCCGCTCAGCATCGGACCGGCGGTCACGATCACCGTGGGAATATTAAGCCTGACGGCGGCCATGGCCATGCCCGGCGTGATCTTATCACAATTGGTCAGGCAGACCAGCCCGTCAAGCTGGTGCGCGTTGCAAACGGTTTCGACACTGTCGGCCACGAGTTCCCTGGAGGCCAGGGGATAACACATGCCCAAGTGCCCCATGGCGATCCCGTCACAGATACCGGGGATACCGAAGAAAAACGGCACACCTCCGCCGTAGCAGACGCCTCTTTCAATGTATCTCTCGATATCCCTCATTCCGGAATGCCCCGGGATGAGGTCGGTGAAAGCGGTGGCCACCCCTATGAAAGGCCTGCCGAAATCCTTCCTGCTCAATCCCGTGCCGTGCAGCAGAGCGCGGTGCGGTACCCTCTCCAGGCCTTTCTTTATCGTGTCCGAGCGCATATCGATCCCTCCCACAATATGTATTGAGTAGCGAGTATCGTGTATCGAGTGATAAATTCTACGTTCCACAGCCTGAAAACCGTGGTTCGCTTATGGTTTTGACCCGGTATTTTATACTTTATACTCCCGGCTCAATACTCTATACTTTCTCTAATCAGCGCCTTCCCCGTCGTGGACCACCGCCTCGCGCTCCGTTCTTTTGCGCGAAATGACCCTCTTCAATGTTATATACTTGTTCACCAGTTCCCTGTTGTTGACGTTGTTCAGCTGTTTGAAAAGGAACTCGAACTTGGCCTCTATCTCCGCGGCTATCGCGTCCTTGACTTCCCTGGGCAGGGCCATTATCTCTTTCTTGAAAGGGCCCAGCGCCTTTTTGCGCGCTTTATAGAAGAACTGCTCCTCGGTCTCGCCCTCCTTGCGTTCCGATGCGGCGTTGACCTTCAGCCATTCGTATATCTTGGATTTCAAGTCGGCGGGGAAATGCCTGCTGTCCAGTATCATATTCTGGAACTCGGTGGCAAGATGCACTTCCGCCGTCTCCGCGGCCGGGAAATTATGGAACGCCTCCGCCGGAAGGGTGGACGCGCCGTGCTGAACGGCTCCCGCCAGTCCGAACTCTTCCCTGGCCAGCCTTGAAAGGGTCTTCAACGTGTCGAAATCCAGCTTTACCTGCGCGATGCTTCCGTCGGGCAGGACCACGCCTCCGTGGGAAGTCCCGGTCTGGATGCTGATCTTGCTGATACCTTTGCGCCCCTTCCGCAGCCTCTCGCGGAACCCCTGCATGAACGCGCGCAGGTCCTCGGGAGTGGAATTCCTGGCCCCGACCTCGCCTATCTCGCCGCCGACGGAAACCTCGATGCCGCGCGGCTGCACCTGCCTGATATACTGGGTCAGGCGCGCGCAGACGTCGTAATTGTTGAACTGCTGCTTGCGCACGTCCGGCTGGGAAAGATCGACGAGAGTGGAGGAATCGATGTCTATGTTGTAGAACCCGGCCTCCACTGCCTCGGCGATGAGCGCCTTGAGACTGCCGAGTTCCTTTTCCGCGTCCTCCTTGAATTTCTTGGCATTGGCCTGGAAATGATCTCCCTGAATGAAAACAGGCCCTTTATATCCCTCTTTTATAGCCGCCGCCAGGATCACCGCCGCATACTCCACCGGAGGCTGCGCGGTATATCCCATCTCCGACTTGGCTATCTCGAAAATGAAAGCGCCGGAATTGTTCCTTATCGCCGTCCTGAACATCGCCCTGGCCAGGTCATAGGTCATGCTGCGCAGGTTCACGGCCGGGACTGTGAACCCGGAGAATTCGCCTTTGCCGCGGGCTTCATACAGCCCCTCTATACTGGAAAGATAGATGCCTTTTTTATACGCCAATCCCCTGATCTTTGCCGCCAGCGCCTTCTTCGCCGCCGCGTCGTCGCTGTTGACCAGCTCCATCACGATCTTGTCGATATCCTGCGGTTTTCTGCCCATGATTGATTCTCCTTCCCTTGCTATTACCCGGTACTATATAAAGACGCGGGCCTCTTTACGTGTTTATCAGGATTTATGCATTGCCCCTCAAGTCAAAAGCTTCAACAGGCCGTAGAGTTCTGCGGTCTTGAATTCCTTTTTTATCACCGCCGTCTCCAGATCAACCTCATTCAGGTTATCCGAGATCACGCCCACCGCTTTGCCGGTGTGCCCCTGCGCCAGCAGGTTCACGGCCTCGGCGCCCAGCCTGGTGGCCAGTATGCGGTCCCTGGCGGTGGGCGCGCCTCCGCGCTGCACATGGCCGAGGACTACGACGCGCGTTTCAAGATCGGTCATACCGGTTATGCGTCCGGCGATATCATCCGCCCTGCCGGAGCCTTCGGCCACGATGATTATCCAGCTGATCTTGCCGCGCATATTGCCTTCGACGATCTCATGGCACATGGCGTGGAAATCGAACTGCCGCTCGGGCACCAGGGCCTCCTCGGCCCCGCTGCCCAGCGCCACCTGGAGACAGATATACCCGGAATCCCTTCCCATCACTTCCACCACGAAGATACGCTCCATGCTGGTGGCGGTATCCCGTATTTTGTCGATCGCCTCCATCGCGGTATTGACCGCGCTGTCGGCGCCGATGGTCTCGTCGGTGCCGTTAATATCGTTGTCTATGGTGCAGGGCACTCCGATACATGGAACGTTCCATTTACGCGCCAGCGCCAGGCCGCCGTGGTAAGTGCCGTTGCCTCCCAGGAGCACCAGTCCGTCTATCTCGTATTTCTTGAGCGTCTCCACGGCGCGCTTCTGCCCGTCTTCAGAGAAGAATTCCGGGCAGCGGGCGGTCTTCAGGATCGTCCCGCCCCTGTTTATGATGTTGGAGACCGAACGGTGATTCAACGGCTTCAATTCCTCATTGATCAATCCGCTGTAGCCGCGGAATATCCCGAATACTTCCAGCTTATGCGCCGCAGCAGACCTGACAACGCTGCGGATAGCCGCGTTCATCCCCGGCGCGTCGCCGCCCGAAGTCAATACTCCGATCTTTTTCAAGTCCCCATCTCCCAGCTCGCGAGGTATTTCTTCTGTTCCGGGGTAAGCGTGTCGATCTTTACCCCCATGCTCTTGAGTTTCAGGGCGGCGATGCCGCTGTCTATCTCATACGGCACCCTGTAAACCTGGTGCTGCAGCCTGCCGTGATTGACTGCCATGTATTCAAGAGAAAGCGCCTGGTTGGCGAAGGACATGTCCATCACGTGCGCCGGGTGGCCTTCCGCGGCGGCAAGATTGATCAAACGTCCTTCCCCCAGGATATAGACCCGCCTGCCGCTCTTCAACGTGTATTCCTCCACGCAATCCCTGATCACCCTCGTCTTGCCGGATATTTCACGCAGGCCGGCGATGTCTATCTCGACGTTGAAATGGCCGGAATTCGCCACGATGGCGCCGTCTTTCATCAGTTTGAAATGCTCTTTCCTGATCACGTTGATGTCCCCGGTGACCGTCACGAATACGTCGCCCCTGGCGGCGGCCTCTTTTATCGGCATCACCTCGTAACCGTCCATGACCGCTTCCAGCGCTTTCAACGGATCGACCTCGCAGACCGTAACCTTTGCCGCCATCCCCTTGGCGCGCATCGCCACGCCCCTGCCGCACCAGCCGTATCCGCAGACCACGAGGGTCGCGCCCGCCAGCAGCTTGTTAGTGGCCCTGACGATACCGTCGAGGGTGGACTGTCCCGTCCCGTAACGGTTATCGAAGAGATGTTTGGTGTCGGCGTCGTTAACCGCGATGATCGGATAACGCAGCTTGTTCTGACCGGCCAGCGCCCTCAGCCTGATGACCCCGGTGGTGGTCTCCTCCGTGCCGCCCACGACCGGCCTTTTCATATAACGGCCCGGGTTTTGATGGATGGTAGAGACCAGGTCCGCACCGTCGTCCATGGTGATGTCCGGCTGCCCGGCAAGCACCGCTTCTATGTGACGGTAATAGGTTCTCGTGTCCTCGCCTTTTATTGAAAAAACCGGTATCCCGAGGTTCTTCACCAGGGAGGCGGCGACATCATCCTGCGTGGAAAGCGGATTGGAGGCGCAGAGGGAAACCTGCGCCCCTCCGGCCTTGACCACTTCCATCAATACCGCGGTCTCGGTGGTCACGTGCAGACAGCAGGCGACTTTCAGTCCTTTCAAAGGCCTCTCCCTGGAAAAACGTTCCGCGATCATTCCCAGGACAGGCATATTGTTGCGCGCCCATTCAATACGCAAAGCGCCCCTGGAAGACAGTTTTATATCCTTGACGTCATAATTCATTATATTCGGCTCCGTGATGATCGTGGTTAAACCGCCGTTAAATTTTCCTGCCGGCGGCTTTCTTGAGCACCGCCGCTTTGTCCGTGCTTTCCCAGCTGAACTCCGGCTCCGTCCTGCCGAAATGCCCATAGCAGGCGGTCTTGGTATATATGGGCCTCAAAAGATCAAGACTCTTGATCATACCTTTAGGAGTCAATTCGAAGTTCTCCCGGATCAGCTTCACGAATTCCTGCTCTGAAAGCTTTCCGGTGCCGAAACAATCCACCATCACCGCCAGCGGCTCGGCCTTGCCGATAACGTAAGCCAGGTGCACCTGGCATTTATCCGCCAGGCCCGCGGCGACTATGTTCTTCGCGATGTAGCGGCACATATAAGCGGCTGAACGGTCGACCTTGGTCGGGTCTTTACCGGAGAACGCCCCGCCGCCGGGAGAGACCACGCCTCCGTAGGTGTCCACGACGATCTTTCTACCGGTCATCCCCGTGTCCGACTGGGGTCCCCCGACCACGAACTTCCCGGTCTCGTTAACGTAGAATTTGGTGTCTTTATCGATGAAATCCTTTACCACCGGTTTGCCTATGGCCTCTATTATTTCCTCTTTGGCCTTTTTGGTGATGAACTCTCCGCTGGAATCCAGAATTTCCTCAGTATGCTGGCATGCCAGGACCACGGAATCAAGTCTTTTCGGGTGGCCGTCGTGATACTCGACCGTGACCTGGGACTTGCCGTCGGGACCCAGGTATTTCAAAGTGCCGTCCTTGCGGACTTTCGCCATGCGCGCCACCAGCTTATGCGAAAGCATAAGCGATAAAGGCATCAATTCCTCCGTTTCGCGGCAGGCGTAACCGGTCATGAATCCCTGGTCACCGGCGCCGCCCCTGTCGACCCCCTGGGCGATGTCGGGCGACTGTGTATGAATGGTATTTATGACGGCACAGGTATGATAATCGAACCCGTATTTCGGGTGGGTATAACCTATGTTCTTCAGCACGGAACGGGTGAGATTATGGACATCCACATAGCTTGTCGTGGTGATCTCACCGCCGACGATCAAAAGCCCCATGGTAACGTATGTCTCGCAGGCGACCCTCCCGTAAGGATCGTGCTTCAGGACATCGTCAAGCACGGCGTCCGAGATCTGGTCGCAGACTTTATCCGGGTGTCCTTCGGCTACCGATTCAGAGGTAAAATAATGTTTGCGCGGACTCATCCCTTTCCCCTTTCTATTCCTTGAACGTTGTAAGTACGTTACCCCTTCATCATCAGTTCCCCGCGGCGCGGAAAAAAGCATCCGCTTCCCGGTATGAATCATGATGTCCTATATCATACCAGTGGCCGCCGAAAACGAAACAAAAAACATCTTCTTTTTTCCTTAGCCATTCTATAAAGAAACCTATGGCGTCTTTCTTGTTGCCTTCTTTAAGATATTCATCCACCAGCGCCAGTTTGGGGCGCGGGAGATAATAGAGACACATCCCGACCAGCGCGGAGGCAGGATGGGCCGGTTTCTCCTGAAAATCCACCACCCTGCCGGAATCCAGGCTGACCACCCCGTATTTCACGGCCTTTTTCCTGTCTTTGATGTCGTAGGCCCCGATAACGGCGGCCGGCGACTTCATGGAAGAGAAAACGAGGAATTCTTCGATCCCGGCGTCGAAAAGATTATCTCCGCCTATCACCAGGAGATCATCCGAAATACCTTTACTCCCGGTCACGAAATGCAGGTCTCCGATGGCTCCCCTGCGCTGTTCAGGCGTGGAGGTCAGATCGTCCACCACCGATACCGGAAGGCTTCCTTTGCGGCCTTCGGCCCATTCCCTGAATAAAGAGACGAATTTGCTGTTGGTGACGATTATGATCTCGTCCACGCCGCGGAGCGCCTCGATCTTGGCGGCTATATGGTCTATGATCGGTCTGCCCGCGACGGGAAGCAGCGGTTTGGGATAATTTCTGGTCAATGGATACAGCCGCGTGGCGTAACCGGCGGCTAATATAAGCGCTTTCATTTTCTCCTGCTTACCCGGTTATTTCCCGCAATTTCTTCTGGCCGAACTCCTCGACTTCCCTCCCCGTGGAAAGGCTGAGCACTTTTCCCGCGAATTCCTTTGCTTCTCCCAGGTTCAACGAACGTATTATATATTTAACTTCCGGTATGCCTAAAGAAGGCATACTGAATTCATCCAGCCCGAGCCCCAGCAATAAAGGAACGAATGCCGGATCCCCGGCCATTTCCCCGCACATTCCGACCTTTATGCCGCGCTCATGGGCGGCGCTGATGACGCTCTGTATCATGCGCAGCACCGCAGGGTGGCTCGGTTCATACAAATAAGCCACCTTTTCGTTCGTGCGGTCCACCGCAAGTGAATACTGTATAAGATCGTTGGTGCCGATGCTGAAGAAATCAGTTTCCCTGGCGAGCAGGTCGGCGGTGATCGCCGCCGAAGGCACCTCGATCATCACTCCCACTTCTATCCCGCCGTTGAAAGGCAGCCCTTCCCGCTTCAGTTCGTCTTTCGCTTCCTGCAGTATCTTATTGGCCTGCCGCAGTTCATCCATGCCTGAGATCATCGGATACATCAATCTGAGGTTGCCGTGCACGGAAGCCCGCAGGATGGCGCGCAGCTGGACCTTGAAGATATCGGTCCTGGCAAGGCAGAAACGTATGGCCCTCCAGCCCAGGAACGGCTGCATCTCGTGCGGGATGGCGAACTGTGAAAGGAACTTGTCGCCGCCCAGGTCTATGGTCCTGATCGTGACCGGATAAGGCTTCATCTCCTCCGCCACGTATTTATATGCCTGGTAATGTTCCTCCTCGGAAGGCAGGTCTTTCCTGTTCATGTAAAAGAATTCCGTCCTGTAAAGTCCTATGCCCTTGGCCCCGTGGGCCTTCACCGCCGGGATCTCCTCCGGGAGCTCGATATTGGCGTGTATCTCGAAACACTTGCCGTCCTGGGTGACGGCGTCGAGGTCTTTGACGGCCAGGAATTTCTCCCCGATGCCCTGCAGTTTACGGTATTCCTCCTGGTATTCTGCCAGGGTATCCTGGTCGGGATCAAGTATGACTGTTCCGGTGCTTCCGTCGACGATGAGCATATCGCCGTTCTTTATCCTGGCCGTGGCCGTCTCCGTACCTACTACGGCCGGGATCTCAAGCGATTTGGCCATGATGGCGGTGTGCGAGGTCTTTCCGCCGATATCGGTCACGAAGGCGCTGACGTTCTGCTTGTGCATGGCTGCGGTATCGGAAGGGGAAAGGTCGTGCGCCACCACGATGACCTTTTCCGTGAGCCCCTCCAGCCACTTGCCTTTCTTGCCGAGCAGGTTGCGCATTACGCGCTTGCTGACGTCGTTGATGTCGGAGATCCGCTCCTTGATGTATTCATCCTCTATGCGGGAGAACACTTCCACATATTTCTTCATCACCTCGAAGAATATGAAGGCGACGTTGAAACGCTCCTTCTTCAGGCGGGAGATCACTTCTTCAATGAGCATGCGGTCTTCGAGGACCAGCAGATGGGCGTCGAATATCTGCGCCTGCTCCTGCCCCATGTCGGAGGCGATCCGCTTCTGCAGCTCTATTATCTCCTTGCGGGTCTTGATAAGGGCTTCTTCAAAGAGCTGTATCTCATAAGGGATATCCTGCTGGGATATATCCTTTTTCGGGATATCGAACTCTTCCTTGCCTATCCTGTAGGCCTTGCCCACCACTATACCGGGGGCGGCGGCTATGCCCTGGAGCTTTATCATCTCTCTATTCCTCTGTATTGACTATCTTCTCAAGCTCATTGAGGGCGTTCTCGGCGTCGTCGCCTTCGACCTCAATAATGATCTGGGTGCCGTTCTCCGCGCCCAGCATCAGGATCCCCATGATGGATTTACCGTTGACGGTCTCCTGGTCCCTGCGCACCGTCACGTGGGAATTGAACTTGTTGGCCACCTGGACAAAAAGGGCCGCCGGGCGTGCATGCAGTCCCTGTTTATTCTTTACGGTAAGTTTCTTCTTTAAATGTGTCATATTTAACGTTCCTGCCGCTGCTTACTCTTCTATGGTATCTATGATAAGCCTGGCCAGCCTGGAGGTGTCGTGCCTGATAAGACTTTCCGCCAGCGCGATCTCGTCCTCTATCACCCGGTACCCCATTTTATGCACGTTCTCCCTGTCGTTTATGACCGGGAAAGCGTTCATCTGGGTATATCTCTTCAATATCTGCGCAGGGATCTCACCGGTGTTGACCACGCAGTAATTCAGTATACCGGGATGACTGTGCCTGACCAGGGTCTTCACGTGGTCGGAAAGCCTGTAATTATCGGTCTCCCCCGGCTGCGTCATCACGTTGCAAACGTATATTTTGGCCGCCTCGGAGGCCACGATCGCAGAGGTGATATCCTTTATCAGGAGGTTCGGTATTATGCTGGTATATAAAGAACCCGGCCCGAGTATTATCAGTTGGGCCTCCTCTATCGCCCGCAGGGCTTCCGGCGTGGCCTGGGGATTGTCCGGCCTGAGCCTGACCTCCCTGATAGGCATGCGCGCCTTCGGTATCTTATCTTCCCCCACCGTGATGGAACCGTCCTGGTATTCGGCGGCCAGCACCACGTTGGTCAAAGTAGACGGAATGACCTGCCCGCGCAAGGCCAGGACCTTGCTGGTCTCTTTTATGGCCTTCTCGAAGTCACCCGTGACCCTGGTCATCGCCGTGATGAACAAGTTGCCGAAGCTGTGTCCGGACAATTCCGACGACTTGTCGAAACGGAACTGGAAAAGATCCCTCATCAATGCCGGAGCGTCGGCCAGCGCCACGAGGCAGTTCCTTATGTCCCCGGGAGGCAGGATGTCGAACTGCTGTCTTAACCTGCCGGAAGACCCGCCGTCGTCGGCCACGGTCACTATGGCCGTGATGTTCGAAGTGTATTCCTTGAGCCCGCTCAACAGCACGGAAAGGCCGGTGCCGCCGCCGACCGCCACGATCTTCGGCCCCCGGGAAAGCTGCTTGCGCTGGTAAAGCAGATCGACGAGTTCCGTATCCCTAGAAGACGGGACAAATACGCTTACCAAAGAACGGACCAGGCGTTTTACGCTGAGGATGAGGATAACGATACCGCAGAACACGGTGACGGCGTCAAGCGCCCTTATCAGCCAGTATTCGGCGCTGCGGAACCGCAGGGCGCCGGCCATGAGCAGGCATACCGCAAAACTGGCCAGCCCTATCCACCGCTTTATCCCCATGCCGGGGTAGAACCATTTCAGGAAAGCCCCGGCCTTGGGATTGAGGTAGCTTACTTCAAATCTTTTTTTCATCCTCTTGGCTGATTATGCGGATAATCGCTTT
>CAZAVF010000022.1:14349-21599 GCA_964488935.1 uncultured Planctomycetales bacterium
AACTCGAGTATTTTCATTCTTCCTTCTCCTTTAGGATTCAACCTTGGACCCCGGCGCAGTATGCCGCGATCAAGATTATATACTGAAAACCAGAAAACAGCGCCGCTTATGCGCGCCGGCGGATGGAATGGAGCGGGAGACGGGATTTGAACCCGCGACATCAACCTTGGCAAGGTTGCGCTCTAGCCAGCTGAGCTACTCCCGCAAATCATCCGCAGTGCCGCATCATACGGGCCGCTTTACTTTAAGATTGTCAATTTGAAACACCGCGAAGGGCGCGGTTTCAGCGCCGTCGAAGTATAATAAACCCGTCACCGAATAAAATCAATACCGTTTTTACGACGGCGCACTGTTCCACCCTTTAAAAAGAAAATGGGCGGAAGAGGATTTGAACCTCCAAGGGTTGCCCCAGCAGCTCCTAAGGCTGCCGCGTCTGCCAATTTCGCCATCCGCCCGTAGTGCGCTGTTAAATAAACTCTTTAAGCAGCGCACAGAGTCTCGCCAGTGTTTCAATGGCGGACGATCTAATTTCGATTTTCGGCTATCGGGAACTTATGCAACAATACCCTTAGTTTCTGCACGGCACTTGAAGAATCTGCGCCCTCGTATTGAGTAACCGCTTTTAATATTGCTCTATTCCGTCTTTCTACTCTATACTCTGCACTCTATACAATAATGGTGAGCCACCCGCGACTCGAACGCGGCACACCCACCTTAAAAGGGTGGTGCTCTACCGGATGAGCTAGTGGCCCGAAAAACCGTGATGAATCGATCCTCCCGCTCCCGATAGCCGGGCGGGATTACGTTACCGTCAGGATTCCAAGACTTCTTTTTCCTTAAGCTTAAGCAATTCGTCTATCCTGGCGATATATTTGTCGACGACTTTCTGCAGCTCTTCCGCCGCCCTGAATTTGTCGTCCTCACTGATCAGCTTGTCCTTCTCGCTTTTTTCAAGGGTTTCTTTGGCGTCGCGCCTGACAGTGCGCAGAGAGACCCTGCCTTCCTCCGCCATCTTATGCACCACCTTGGCGAGCTCCTGCCTTCTCTCTTTGGAAAGCTGCGGAATGGAAAGCCTGACCACCTTGCCGTCATTACAGGGCTGGACGCCGAGGTTCGATTTCGCGATGGCTTTCTCTATCTCGGTGATCGCAGAGATGTCCCACGGTTGTATCGTTATCATGTGCGGATCGGGAACGGTTATGGAAGCCAGCTGCTTCATCAAAGTGGGTGTGCCGTAATAATCCACGTGCAGCCCCTCCACCATGGCCGGGCTGGCCCTGCCGGTCCTGATCTCCGAGAATTCCCTGGAGACGGACTCAAGCGCCTTCTTTAATTTATCTTCAGCCCCGTGTAATATCTCTTTTGTAGTCATCATCTCCCCCTGTTCGCTCCACGGACAGGCATAAGGGACACGATCTCCCTCAACTTACTATCGTGCCGATCCGTTCTCCCAGAACCACCTTCTTGATATTGCCTTCCTTGTTCATATTGAACACTACGATGGGAAGTTTATTATCCATGCAGAGACTGACCGCGGTGTTATCCATCACCTTCAGCCCTTTTTTCAGAACGTCCAGGTACTTAAGACTTCCGAATTTCTTCGCTCCCCTGACTTTTAAAGGATCTGCGGAATAAACCCCGTCCACTTTTGTCGCCTTCAATATCGCCTCGGCGTGTATTTCCATGGCCCTCAACGCCGCCGCGGTGTCCGTGGTGAAATAAGGATTGCCCGTCCCGGCGACGAAAATCACTATCCTGTTCTTCTCAAGATGCCGTATCGCGCGCCGCCTGATGTAAGGTTCCGCCACCCTCTGCATCTCTATCGCCGTCATCACCCTGGTCGGGACTCCGGAGATCTCGAGCGCGTTCTGGAGCGCCAGACCGTTTATGACGGTGGCAAGCATTCCCATGTAATCGGCAACGGCACGGTCCATATCAAGACCGCGGGAATGGGAATTTTCCTGCCCGCGGAAAATATTGCCTCCGCCCAGGACCACCGCGACCTGGACGCCCATGGCCCTCAGTTCCTTAAGCTGCCCCGATAAAGAAACGAGGACCCTGCTGTCTATACCGTGTCTGCCCGAGCCTTGTAAAGCCTCGCCGCTGAGCTTAAGCACTATCCGTTTATAAACGGCCCTGGGTGTTTTCATGCTCCGATCTTGTATCTGGCGAACCGGCGTATCATTATGTTCTCGCGGAATTTGGCCAGCAAAGCCGCCATATAATCGTTGATCGTCATCCCCGGGTCTTTTATGAAAGGCTGCTCGAGAAGGCAATGGTTCTTATAATAAACCGCCTTGTCGTGCTCCTGGGAAATGATCTCCTCGGGAACGTCTTCTTTCTTTATATAGGACGGGTTGCAGGCCGCGATCTGCATGGCCAGATCCTTGGTAAACTGGCTGAATTCGGCGTTGCGGGCCACGAAATCGGTTTCGCATACCACCTCCAGCAGCACACCGATCTTATTGCCGTTATGGATATATGCTTCAACCCTTCCTTCCTTGGCCGCCCTGTCCTGCTTGTTGGAAGCTATCTCCAGCCCTCTTTTACGCAGCAACGTTACCGCCTTGTTAAGATCGCCTTCCGCCTCCTCAAGGGCCTTTTTGCAGTCAGCCACGCTGGCAAAGGTCATATTCCTCAGATCCTTCAACAGTTCTAATGATATCTTCATGAAAATTACGCCTTTCTCTTATTCTTTTCATCTACCGGTTTGGGACGGATCTTCTTTGCGGCCTTAGCCTCCGCGCTCTCCGGGGTCGTGTTCTCGATCAATTCTTCTATCTCCTTGATCTTTACTTCCTCTTCCGGCTTGACCGCAGGCTCTTCTCCGGACTCTTTCTGGGAAACGCTTTTCAGCGCCTCCTGATCGGAAAGATAAGAAAGGAACTTCTGCCTGCCTTCCACTACGGCATCGGCCAGCATACTGACGATCACCTTGATGGATTTGGTGGCGTCGTCATTGCCCGGGACCGGATAGGCGACATGAGTAGGGTCGGAATTGGTATCCACCAGCCCGACTATCGGTATGCCGAGCTTTAAAGCCTCCAGGACGGCCGTATCTTCCTTGTTCGTGTCGACGATCACCACGGAGGCGGGCATCTTCTCCATGTTCACGATACCCGAGAAATTCTTCCTCAGCTTCAGACACTCTTTTTCCAGCCGGGAGACCTCTTTCTTGGTGAGCTTCTCGAACGTCCCGTCCGTGCGCATCTTATCTATGTCCTTGAGGCGTTTAATGCTCTTCTTCACCGTGGCGAAGTTGGTGAGCATGCCGCCCGGCCATCTCTCCGTAACGTAATACATTCCGCAGCGTCCGGCCTCCTGAAAAACCACCTCTTGCGCCTGCTTTTTGGTCCCGACGAACAAGACGGTCTCGCCTTTGGCCACCGACTCCACAAGGAATTCCCTGGCCCTGTCAAGGCATTCGCTGGTCTTTTCCAGGTCTATAATGTAGATCCCGCTGCGCTGTCCGAAAATGAATTTCTTCATCTTCGGGTTCCAGCGGGAAGTTTTATGCCCGAAATGCACCCCTGCTTCAAGTAATTGCTTAATGGTTTCCGTAGACAACTTTACTCCTCCTTAGATCTCCGCCTTTACCTGCCCGGGGCAGCCCGCTTTTCAATTCGCGGGATGTAGGAAAGGCTTCATTAGGATTTTATCCCTACATTGTCTTTACAGCAATCCGCCGCGCCGGTCATTATTGGCCGCCGCGTGCTCCTGTTTTTTGACGGGACGAGCGTATTTTTTCGCCCTATTCCCAAATTAAACTGTTATTTTAGCACAAAACCCGGTTTATGCAATAGAAAAGTTCTAAAAACCCGGTTCTAGATTATGAGTTCTGAAAAGATCAATTCGAAAACCCTTCACCTGCGAGGATGTGCTGTTATTCATGATTTTGATATCAAATGGGCTTGTATTACCCGCGCGTTAAAGGCAGGGCACCGGTGAAACACAAAAAAGAACGGCCTTTTCGTCTCTAGTCCCTCTACCCTCGTCCTTCATAATCCGCATGTCATTCCGCCAGTTCCTGCATGCGGCAGAGCCTGCTATACAGACCGCCGTTTTTTATCAATTCTTCATGCCTGCCTGTCTCGGCTATCCTGCCGCCTTCAAACGCGATGATCCGGTCGGCGTGACGCACCGTTGAAAGCCTGTGCGCGATGACCAGCACCGTGCGGCCGCTTATCAAACGGTCTATCGCCTGCTGGACCAGCCGTTCCGACTCGGCGTCCAGTTGGGAAGTGGCTTCATCCAGGATCAATACCGGCGGATTCTTGAGCAGCGCCCTGGCGATCGCCAGACGCTGCCTTTCCCCCCCGGATATCATCATGCCGCGGTCCCCGATCACGGTATCATACCCGTCCGGGAAACGCACGATAAAATCATGGGCGCAGGCCTGCGTGGCCGCCGCAATGACCTGTTCAAGGGATGCTTCCGGGTGGCCGTAAGCTATATTGGCTTTAATGGTATCGTTGAAGAGTATTGTCTCCTGGCTCACGATCCCGATGTTTCTCCTTAAAGAAACGATGCTGAAATCCCTGATGTCCCTGCCGTCTATAGTGATAGATCCCTGCTGCGGATCGTAAAAACGCGGCAGGAGGTCAAGCAAAGTGGTCTTTCCCGCTCCGCTGGGACCTACGATGGCCACGATCTCCCCTTTTGATACCTTAAGGCTTACTCCGCTTATGACCTCTTTCTTATCATAGGCGAAATGCACGCCGTTGAATTCTATCGCCTTTTCAATGCCTTTCATCTCAACGGCCCCGGGCCTTTCAGGGATGGAAGGGACTGCGTCCAGCACCTCATATATCCTGATGCCGGCGGCGACCGCCTGCTGGTTAAGGGAATTCACCGCGCTCAGCTTTTTAAAAGGCCTTATCAACGAAAGCAGCGAAGCCAGAAAAAGCCCCAGGATGCCGAAAGAGAGCTTACCGGCGATCACCTCCCTGCCTCCCCAGAAAAAAACGAACACCCCGGCCAGGCAGCCCAGGAATTCAGTGGCCGGGCTCAGGATAAGCGTCCGTTTTATGGACTTCATGGAGATGCGGAAGTAATCCTGGTTTGCGGCGGCGAACCGTTTCTTCTCGTACTCCTCCATGTTGAAGGCCTTGACTATCCGAGCGCCTATGATCGTTTCGTAAAGCAGGGAATTTATGTCCGCCATCTTCTCCTGCCCGCGGCGGGAAAGCTTACGAAGGGCCCTCCCCACCTTGATTATAGGAAAACTGATAAGCGGACAGATCACCAGTATTATCAGGGCGAGCTTGGCGTAGATAAAGAACGCCATCACCGCGAAGATCACCACCTGCAGGCTCTGATAGACCAGGTCCGTGGAACCGTAAGAAACGGCGTTCTCCACCAGCCGGACGTCGTTGGTTATGCGGGAGATCATCTCGCCGCCGCGCTTGTGCGTGAAATAATCCAGGGAAAGCGAATGGAACTTGGAATAAAGAAGCGACCGGATGTCCCGGATCACCCTTTGTCCGAGATCGGACATAAGGTAACTCTGCAGGAAGGTAAAAACCTCCTTTAGCAAGAACAGCACGATGATAAAAACGGCCAGGTAATTAAGCAGGGTCTGCTGCGGCATACCGTTCAGCATGACGATGAAATCGGCCAGTGGACCGGGGACTTTCCCGGGCAAAACGATCTGCTTGTTAGTCATCACCTTGTCCGCCAGCGGCACCATCATCGCCAGCGATACCCCGTCAAAAAGAGCGGAGACCGCCATGCAGAATACTGCAGCGGTAAAAAGCGCCCAGTAAGGCCTCACAAAACGGAATAATCTTAGATAATCTCTCATCTTATGGATTAAAAGCCCGGAGAAAGGTATCATCCCGTAACAGACAGACTGGTTATATTAACACATTACCGCCTGCCTGTCGAGGAATAAAACCGGGGCTATTTTCGGAGTATATATTGATTCCGCCACGGATCCTTCTCTTTCCCGCGGTAAAATACATTTGCCAACGAAAGCGGGATTTGCTATGATAATGAGCATCTTCACGAATATCCTGCTTTCCAAAAAGTCAACTTACGGGAATACCGGCCGCGCCTTCTGACAATGGATAACAAACCGCCAAGAATACTGGTTGTCTCGGGAGAAGCATCCGGCGATATGTACGCCGCCGAGCTTATAAAGGAGCTCAGGAAACGCCTGCCTTCCGCGCAGTTCTACGGCCTGGGAGGCGAGAAATCCAGGCTCGCCGGTATGGAAATAGTCGCCGACATGACCGCCCTTTCCGTGGTGGGGTTCACCGAAGTATTGAAAAAACTGCATAAATTCAAAGCCGTCTTTAATAAAGTCCTTGCCTTCTCCTCCTCCCCGCGCCCGGATGCCGCCATCCTCATTGATTACCCCGGGTTCAACCTGAGACTGGCGGCAAAGTTGAAAAAGGCCGGTATTCCCGTGATTTATTACGTCAGTCCGCAGATATGGGCATGGGGAGCCGGCAGAATAAAAGCCATCCGCCGGGACGTAGAGATGATGATAGTCCTGTTCAAATTCGAAGAAGAGATATACAAGAGAGCCGACGTGCCGGTCTTTTTCTCCGGGCATCCGCTGGCGGGAATGGTCAGAACCGACCCGGTCAAAAAAGCCGCCTTCATCCAGCATAACCGCATACGCGAAGGACTTCCGGTAGTCACGATCATGCCCGGTTCTCGCCGCAAAGAGGTCACGGCCCTGCTTACCCCTATGCTCGACGCCTGCGCGATACTGAACGAAATGCTGGCCGGCAAGGTGCAGTTCCTGCTGCTGCAGGCACCCGGCATATCTTTCAAAATGTTGCAGGACCGCGTTTACGCCTACGGGCTGGATATAAAAATAGTCTCCGGTTATAACTATGAAGCGCTTGAGACAAGCGATTTCGCGCTGATCGCCTCCGGGACCGCAACTCTCGAGGCGGCGATAATGGAAGTACCTATGGCCATAATGTACAAGTTATCGTTCCTGACCTGGATACTCCTGAGAATGCTGCTGAAGATAAAATACGCGGGGATCGTGAACATCATCTCCGGAAGAGAAATAGTGAAAGAGTTCCTGCAATACGGCATAAAACCGGAACGCATTGCCGGATACGCCTACAATGTGCTGTCAACCCCGGAGGCCGCCGCGAAGATAAAAAGCGGATTGCGCCGCGTAAAAGAAGGCCTCGGCCGGGGAGAAGCTGTGCCCAGGGCGGCGGAAGCGATCGCGGAATTAATAAAGAGAAAACGGGGATAACGCATGCAAAAGCCCCCGGAATCAG
>CAZAVF010000023.1:0-21336 GCA_964488935.1 uncultured Planctomycetales bacterium
CGTATGACCGGGGCCTGTTTGCTGATCAGGCTCAGTTCCTGCTCGCTGAGGGATATCTCCTTCTCCTCGCTGACGAACTCCAGCTGTCCCGAGGATATCTCCTGGACCAGTTTGTCCATCTCACCGTCTTCGGCGGCCGCTTCAGGGTTCAATTCCAGGACCTGCAGGATGTCGCGGGAGGAGGAGATGACCGGGTTTATCTTGTAACCGGTGAGCGATTCAACGTGCTCTATGGCCAGGACATCCAGCGGATTGGCCATAGCCAGCGTCAAAGTGTCCCCTATCTTGGAAAGCGGAAGTATCAGATAATGCTTCCCCACTTCTTTGGGGATGAGGCCGATCACATCTTTACTTATCTTCAGCCTCTTGAGATCTATCACGGGCAGCCCTATGCCTGAACTCACCGCCGACATCAGGGCGGTCTCCTGGACGAAACCCGCGGAGACCAGGATCTCGCTTAAACGCACTCCTTTCTCCTTCTGCATGGACAGGGCCTGCTCCAGCTGTTCGGAGGTAAGCAGCTTATTCTGGATAAGTATGCTTTTAAGCCGTTCTTTGAGCGAGATCATATCACCGGTTCACGGTCTTATTGTTTGTAATATTTCTCTATGGCGTTCTTTATATCGGAAGAGGTCGAGACAAAAGTCTGGACATGGCAGGCCGTCAGCATCTCCACGTCCTCTATCGCCTGGATATTGAGCGGATTGGACATGGCGACGGTAAGGTTGTCGCCGATCTTATCGACCGGTATGATCATGTACTGTCTGGCTACGCGGTCGGGCACGAGTTTTATTATCTCCCGGCCTATCTCGTAATTGGCCAGCGGCAGGAAAGGGAACCCGTACTGGGCGGTAATAGCCTGGGCGATGTCCTCCTCTTTGGCCACTCCCATCTCCACGAGGATCTCGCCTATCAGGTTCTCGCCGCGCTCTTTCTGTATGACCAAAGCCTTCTCCAGGTCGGGCTTGCCGATCACCCCCCGCTCCAGAAGAAGCTCGCCGAGCTGTTTAGTGATTATCCTTCTTATCGTCATCTTTCGATCCTGACCCCGGCCTGCCGGCAGCGTATCCTGCCGGCGGGGACGGGATGATGAACAGCGTCAAACCACTTTGTTCTTACCCTGGGCTTTGGCCAGGTTGACCGAACTGCGGGCCCTCTCTATCAATTCCTGCGCCGTGATCCCGTCCAGCGGGTTCTCGCTGACGCCCGCGCTTATGGTCAGGCGCCTGCCCGGCTCCGGCTCCACCGAGAACATATCCTCGATCTTGCCGCGGATAACGTTGGCGAGCTCTTTTGACTGGCGCTTGTTCTTCTCCGGCATGATCACCGAGAACTCGTTGTCCGCCGTCCTGCCGGAACGGTCTATCTCCGATATGACGTCGTGGATCACTCCGGCCACTTTCTTGAGCGATATCTCCGCGCTTATGGCCCCGAACTCGCGCCTGAACCTGGCGAAGTCGTCTATATCGAACACCACGAAAGAACAGGGCCGCTGGCATAATATCGCGCGTTTTATCTCCTCATCCAGCCTGCCGTTTATGTAGTTCTCGTTGAACAAACCGGTCAGCGCGTCCCTTATCTCGAGTTTCTCCGCCTTATGCAGCAGGAAATCGTTCTCTATCGCTATGGCTATCTGGCGGCCGAATATATCCAGCAGTTCGGCGTCGTCATCCTCGTAGGTGAAATCCTCTTTCGAATTGGCGATCCCTATCACCGCCGTGATCTCGTTGCGCAAAGGCACCGCGACCGCGACCGTATTGCGGAACCTGAAACGCTGAGAGAACAATTCGGCGGCCTTCTTGTTGTCGGAATCCGCCACGAATATGTCCCCGCGCGTAAGCAGGGCGCCGAAGACCGGGTCGGAGGCGTTTATCTTCATCCCCAGCAGGGTATCGCCACCCTGCCCCACCGCGAATTTGATCAGGAAAGAATCGCTCTCCTTGTCTTTCAGGAAAAGATACGCGGCCTCGGATTCCGCCAGCAGGCTGGCTTTATCCACGGCGATCTCCAGGATCTCTTTAAGTTCCGATCCCTGCGAGACGAGCGAACTGATCTGCAGCAGGCTGGAGAGCGCCAGCACCCTTTTCTGTATCTCCATGTTTATCTGGGTGGTCTTGCGGCCGTAGCTCTTCAACTCGTCCATATTACTGCGGATGCGCTGGGTCAACTGGTTAAGAGCTTCTCCGAGATCTCCGACCTCGTCGCTGCGCTGGACTTCCACCTTGCGGCTGATGTCGCCGGCGGCTATAAGCCTGGCCTCCAGCGCTATATTGAGGATGCGGTCGAACACTTCTTTTATCAGGAAGAAACCGATAATGGCGATAAGCATGCTTATAGACAACGACACCAGCAGCTCACCGGGAAGGCCTGCGCGCGGAAAAACGTAGTTGGAAAGGAGATAAACCGAGATAAGGAACGGCAGAAGGAAAATCAGATAGAATGCGATCTTGAGTCTGTATTTCAGGCTGCGCGACAATAGAGATAAATCGCTCTTTTTTCGCCCTGACAGCATTAATCCCTCCTTCTCCTCGGGGAATAGAACGGGGCCCGAAAGCGGAAAAACAGAAAACACCGGCAGACCGGCTGCCGATTGTCCTCTGTCGACCGTCCGCCGGGTATCTATGCCCGCGCGCCCGGGAACATTCACGCCTAAAAAGAACCGCCGGATCAACGGCCCGGGCAGACCGGGGCCGGAACCGGTTCCGGTTATTCAGGAAACTTCCTCCGCGCCGTTATTCGGCGTTCACCACGACTTTATAACGGATTATACTATTCATCATCTTTCATAGCAACAACTTTATTGAATTCTTGCGCGAGGGCCTCTTTAGAGACGCCCATATCTATGAAATCCCAGGGCAGTATCTCGTCCGCGTCCCGGCCCCGCAGATAAAAAGCCGTATCAAGCGAGGCGCCCGAGAAAGCGGCCGCCCATTTATCCCAGGACCCCTCATCATTCCAGTTGTCGAACCTGACGCCGGAACGGAAGACCGCCTCGATCACCCGGCCGAGCCTGCGGTCTCCGCGCGAGATCACCCCTTCGAGAAGGCTTAATCTCGGGTCGTGGAACACCGCTTTTATCCTGCGGTGCCCCGCCAACGCGCGCCTGATATATGACTGTTTTTCCATCATGGTATCCAGGGATGCCATGGGGAACCATTGCAGCGGCGTGTGGGGCTTCGGGATCAGAGTGTTCACGCTCAAATGGACCTCGGCCGGCCTGCCGGAGGCTTTGCGGCGAAGTTCCGACACTTCAACGGCAAGCTCCTTTATCCCTTCCAGGTCCGCAGGGGACTCGCCCGGTAGTCCGGTAAGAAAATACAGCTTCACGTGCTGGTAACCGGCGGCATACGCTTTCAGGACGGCCTCCCTGAAGGCATCCTCGTCGAAGTCCTTGCCGATGATCTCTCTCATGCGCCGCGTCCCGGCCTCCGGCGCAAAAGTGAGCCCGGTCTTGCGTATGGCGGCGATCAGCGTGGAAAGTTCCCCCAGGAAACTCTTCGGCTTGACGGAGGGCAGGGAAATGCTGACGCATTTATCCCTGAATTCCGCCATCAGGGAAGACGCCAGCCCCTCGATCCCCGGGTAATCGCTTATCGACAGGCCGGAAAAAGATATCTCGTGGTAACCCGTGCTCTTGTAAAGCCCGGCTGCCAGTTCTTTCACTTTCCCGGCGCTGCGTAAACGCAGCGGGTAATACTGCTGCCTGGCCTGGCAGAACCGGCAGCGGTTGGGGCAGCCGCGCATTATCTCCAGGGTGATCCTGTCGTGCACGATCTGGATATACGGCACCATCCAGTCACGGGGAAAAAAAGAGGAATCGAGGTCCCCGACGAAACGCTTTTTTATCCCCGCCGGCGCGCCCGGGGCCGCAGGCGAGAAGGAAACGATGCGCCCTTCGGCGGAATAGGCCACGTCATAAAGCGACGGCACGTAGACCCCCTCTACCGACGCCAGCTTTTCCAGCAGGGCCGCGCGTTCCATCCCGCCTTCTTTATAATCCCGGCCGTGCCTGCGGTAAAGCGAGATCAATTCGGGCAACGCCTCTTCCGCTTCGCCTATTATGAAAAGATCGAAGAAATCCGCCATCGGCTCCGGGTTCACCGCGCAGGGTCCGCCGCCGATCACCAGCGGCCCGCCGCTTCCCCGCTCGGACGCTTTCAACGGGATCCCGGCAAGGTCCAGGATGTTCAGGACGTCCGGGTAATTCAATTCATACCCCAGGGAAAACCCGATCATATCGAAAGAAGAGAGCTCCCTGCCGTTCTCCAGCGACCGCATCCCCCATCCCCCGGAACGTATAAGCCTCTCCATATCCGCGGCCGGGGCAAAAAAACGCTCGCAAAGCACCCCTTCCATCGCGTTCAACGCCCCGTAAAGTATCCTTATCCCGAGGTTGCTCATCCCCACTTCATAAAGATCGGGAAAACCCAGGGCGAACTTCACATCGGCGGATTCGAAATCCTTCACCGTTGAATTCCATTCCCCTCCGGTGTAGCGCGCCGGTTTCATTATGCCGAGCAAGTTGTCGTTATTCATCGTTACCTCTCCGTTGTCGTACTTCAGCTGTGTTCTCAGACGCTTTACCTTTCAAATCTACGGGATTGAATATGCGGCACGGAGAATGCGGGGGGAAGGACGATTGGATCCCGCCCGTTTCTTCTCTCTTCATGTTTCTTCTCTCTTCATGTTTTTTCTTCATCCTATACTATACTCCGCGCTCACGACTCCATACGTGTCTTCAATAAGCTTTCCTCGCCCTGCTTATGGCGGCGAGTATGCCGAGGGAAGCGAAAGTCATCAACACGGATGTCCCGCCGTAGCTCATCAACGGCAGGGGCACGCCCACTACCGGGGCCAGCCCCATATTCATGGCGATGTTCACCATAACCTGTATGAAAAGCATCAGCGAGATCCCGGCGGCGAGCAGCCTGCCGAAGGCGTCGCCCGTCTGCGAGGCGATGCGCATCCCTTCCCTGATAAGCAGATAATAGAGGGCCAAAAGCAGAGAACAGCCCGCGAACCCCCATTCCTCCGCGAACGTGGCGAAGATGAAATCCGTGTGCGACTCCGGCAGAAAATGCAGCTGGCCCTGCGTCCCCGAGAGCCAGCCTTTGCCGGCCAGTCCGCCCGACCCCACGGCTATCTTTGATTGAATGATCGTGTAGCCGGCGCCGAGAGGATCTATATTGGGATTAAGGAACACCATGATCCTGTCCTTCTGGTATCCGTGCAGGAAATGCCAGCCTATGGGCAGTATCGCCAGGAACACCGCGCTCAGCGCCAGCGGATAACGCAGTTTTATTTCGGAAAGATACAGCATGCTCATAAACAGAAGCAGCACAAGCATCCCGCTCCCCAAATCCGGCTGTTCGATTATCAACGCGGCCGGGAGCATCACGAATGCCAGCGGGACCAGCAGGGCGCGCACCGGACCGAACCGCTGCGCAGCGGGAGAGATGCTGTCCGCCGACTTGTCGCTGAAATATTTCGCCAGGAACACCGCCATCACCAGTTTTGCCGCTTCCGAAGGCTGGAAACTCAACAGGCCGAGCCGCAGCCAGCGCTGGGCGCCGAGTTTGATGATCCCCATCATAAAGACGAGGAAAAGCAGGAACACCATCCCCGCGTAAAGAAAATACGTGGCGTCCCAGAGCAGCCGGTAATTCATCCTTGAAAAAACCAGGAAAACGGCGGCCCCTATGACGACCCAGAGCGCCTGACGCAGATATATCCCTTCAAAAACACCGGACTGCTTCTGGAAAGTCCCGCTGTATATGGAAACGATCCCCATCAGCGCGATCAGCAGCGAGACGGACAACAAAAGGCGGCCTGAACGGTTCATCTTTCAGATCATCCCCTTTTCGATCAGCCCGGTGATTATCTCTTTGCTCATTAAGGTCGCCTGGTAACCGGACCCTCCGTTCTCCAGGAATGAACAGATCACGTAACGGGGGGTGTCGTACGGGAAGAACCCGCAGAACCAGGCGTGGCACTTGCCGCCGGGGGCCTGCGCGGTGCCGGTCTTCCCGGCCACGGCGACCGGAAGTGAGGACAACGCGTGCGCGGTCCCGCCGCTATCGCCGACCACCATGCGCAACGCGCCCCGGAGATACTCCAGGTGCCCGGCCGAGAGCGGCGGGCGCACCTGACTTTTATGCCGTCCGGCGCGGGGGTCTACACCGCCTATATTCTTGACTATATACGGGTTAATCAATTCCCCCCGGTTGGCAAAGACCGCCATCATGCGCGCGACCTGCAGCGGCGTGACCAGCAGGTCCCCCTGCCCTATGGAAAAATTGACGCTGTCGCCTTCAAACCATCTCTTGAGCTTGTATATCCTCTTCCAGATCGGATCGGGGACCAGCCCGGCAGCCTCATAAGGCAATTCCAGCCCGCACGGCCTGCCGTAACCGAACTTAAGAGCGTAATCATGTATGGTCTGCCCTCCAAGCAGGATGCCCATATTGTAAAAATATATGTTGCAGGAGTGCTCAATGGCGTGTTTCAGGTCCTGCGGCCCGTGCACCGAGGAACATCTGAACTCTTCTTTTCCCAGCTTAAGGCTTCCCCTGCATTCGATCTCCGTGGAATAATCGGTCTTTCCGGTCTCCAGGGCGGCGGAGGCGGTGACGAGCTTGAACACGGATCCGGGCGCGTAAACTCCGCTCACGGCCCTGTTCAGGAAAACCCCCGCTTTGTCCTGCAGGAAAGAACGCAGGGCCCCGTTATCCCCCGACACGAAAGACTGCGGGTCGAAAGAAGGGCTGCTGGCCATGACAAGTATCTCTCCGCTGCGCGGGTCAAGGATCACGACCGCACCTTTTCTCCCGGCGAGCGCCTGTTCAGCTATACGCTGCATACCGGCGTCCAGCGTCAACTGTATGTCCCTCCCGTTCCCCGGCGGTTTGAAACCCAGGACTCTTACCACCCTGCCGCGGTGGTCGACCTCCACGGAGACGCCGCCTTCGGAAGGCCTCAGGTAATAATCATATTTCTCCTCCAGCCCGGAGTAACCGACGGTATCCTTTTCGGTGTAACCGTATTCCTCCAGCCTGGAAAGACGCCAATGGTCTATATCATTAAGATACCCGAGGACATGGGCCGCCAGTCTGCCTCCGGGATAAGAACGGACCGGGTGCGGCTGCACCATCACTCCGGGGACCTCCATCTTAAGTTCCTCCACGGCGATCGCCTGCTGGAGTGTTATATTGCGGCACACCGTCACGGGTATAAAAGGCGCGACCACCCCCGTGTTGAAACTGGAACGCAGCTCCTTGACGGAAAGATGCAGGACCGGGGCTATCCTGCGCAGGACATTCTCCAACTGAGTGTTTTTCTGCGGCAGGACCATAACATCGTAGGAAAGGACGTTGCCGGCGAGAACGATCCCGTTACGGTCTGAAATGACGCCCCGTGCGCCCGGCTGGGGGACCAGCTTTATACAATTCTTCCTGCTAAGCTCGATGAACTTGCGCCCCTGAAAGACCTGCATCCCGGACAGGGACAGCAAAAGCACCGCGAACCCGGAATAGAACACCCACTTTAGAATAGTGAACCGCCTCACGCCCGACATTATTTATCCCGGACGGAGAAAAAAAAGGTGTCGGGACAACAACAAGCGCCCCCCCCTTTCTCACTCCGTGCCCCGTCCTTCGCGGTCCCTGTGCGTCCGTAATCTCTCATCGTGCGTCCCTCTTCTTTGCCGGCCGCCCCGCGCCGGCTTCCGGTTTTCCAGGCCGAAAAAGACGAAGCCTTGATAAACGCAGGTATTCTCCCGCTTTATCCGCAAGGGACCTGTCGAAGAATACCGCCGCGCATAAAGCCGTAAGCAACGATTCCAGGAAGGACACTTTCACGAAAATATAGAATCTTACCGGCGCGCATCCGGACAGCCCCCCCCACAATCTGACGGCAAGGTCATTCAGTCCGACCAGACAGAAGACCAGCAGAAAACGCAGCCACCATTTATCCAGTGAAATACGTCTCGATACTTCGCGGGCAGCCAGCGTCCATAAAGGAAAAATGACCGCGTAAGGCAGGCCGCAATAAGGAACGGCCAGGCAGTCTTTTACCGCGCCGGCGAAGACGGCGTAAACGAACACCCAGCCGCGGCGGAACAGGACGGCGCTCATCAAAGCGGCCATAAAAAGCAGGTCCGGCTTGACGCCGAACAGTTTCATCCCCTCTGCCGGCCCCGTCTGAAGGACCGCGCACAACAGGATCACCCCGAAATACGCCGCTTTCACCGCGCGGTTCATTGCTTTATCACCAGGACTTCTTCTATGGCGGACAGGTCGGCCGCCGGGGACACCACCGCGTATTTCCCCAGTCCGGAGAATTCCGGCCCGGTCTTGACGACCGTCCCGATAAGCAGACCTTTCGGCGACAGTTCGGTCAGACCGGAAGAGACTATTATATCGTTCTCCCGTATGTCGGCGTCGGAAGGCAGGTACTTCATCAACAGGTTCCTGCCCAGGGTCCCGGTCACCAGCCCTTCCTGGCGGCTGCGCTGCACAAAAGCCGAGACGCTGAAATTCTGGTCGTTGGCCAGGACCACCTTGGAGACCGCGGCGGACGTCTCCGCCACCCTGCCGACAAGCCCCAGGCGGTTCACCACTATACAGCCCGGCCTTATCCCGGAAGAGGAGCCTTTATCTATCAACACCGCCGAAGACCAGTTATCCGGCCTGCGGCCTACCACCGCGGCGGCCACGGTGGTCCATTCGCTCTTATTCTTAAGATCAAGCAGGTCGCGCAGGCGTTTATTCTCCAGCGTTATTTCACCAGCCGTATTCAGCTTCGCCCGCAAGACGTCGTTCTCCGCCCGGAATTTTCTCAGGCGGGAGGCGTTACGGTGAAAAAAGACAAAAGCGTTCAATTCCCCGCCTATCGCGTTGAAAACGGCGGTGAAAGGGCTCATACCGGAAACCAGCAGATTGCTGAACAACGGGCGCAAACAGAAAGATACGATTACGGCGGATATTAAGCAGACGGCGAGAATTAACCTTTGTTTCCCGATTCTGAACACGACCTTTTATTGGCTGTGCAGGTCCGACTTTATGGGGACGGTGACCTTCTTGAGGTACCTGATCTCGTTCAACACCTTGCCGGTGCCGCTTACCACGGCGGTCAAAGGGTCCTCCGCGATCAAGACCGGCAGGCCGGTCTCCTCGGAAAGAAGTTTATCTATGCCTCTCAACAGCGAACCGCCGCCGGCGATAACGATACCGTGCTCGATAAGGTCCGAGGCGAGCTCCGGGGGCGTCCTTTCCAGGGTTATCTTGGCGGTCTCGACTATCGAGCGTATGGGTTCCAGAAGGGCCTCCCTGACCTCCTCGGAAGTGATGGTCACGGTCTTGGGCAGGCCGGCCACGAGGTCACGCCCCTTGACCTCCATGGTCATCTCTTCTTCCAGGGGATATACGGAACCTATCTTCATCTTGATCTCTTCGGCGGTCCTCTCCCCTATCATCAGGTTATAAGATTTCTTCAGGTTCTCGATTATAGCCTCGTCCATCTCGTCGCCGCCGATGCGTATGGAACGGGAGAAAACGATCCCCGCCAGGGAAATGACGGCTATCTCGGTAGTCCCGCCGCCGATGTCTATGATCATGTTGCCGACGGGCTCCTGGATAGGCAGGCCCACGCCTATGGCCGCGGCTATCGGTTCCTCTATCAGGAAGACCTCCCCGGCCCCTGCCCGCTCGGCCGAATCCTTGACTGCGCGTTTCTCCACCTCGGTGATACCGGAGGGGATGGCGATCACGATGCGCGGACGGCGCACCCGTTTGTTGACCTTTTTTATGAAATACCTGAGCATTGCCTCCGTTATCTCGAAATCGGCGATGACGCCGTGCTTCATCGGGCGGATCGCCACGATGTTGCCCGGGGTCCTGCCGAGCATACGTTTGGCCTCGCTGCCCACAGCCAGAACGTTGGAAGTGCCGCGTTCCACCGCCACTACGGAAGGCTCGCGCATGACGATGCCCTGGCCTTTCACGTAGACCAGCGTGCTCGCCGTCCCCAGGTCGATCCCCATGTCGTTGGACGAAAAGGAATCCCAGAGATAACTGAACATCTTCTGAGTCAGCTCTTGAAATCTATTCATGGCATTTTCTCCGATGTTGAGGATTTTATCAGAGTTTTAAACCCCTGTCAATCACAAAGAAAGGACGCCTAAGCTCTTCGCTTCCCTCAGGCGGCGGAGATACTCCGCACATATTCCAGGAAACCGGGCAGTGACTTTGCCGCGCAGGAGACATCGTCGATGACGCTCTCCCCCCGCGCGCAGGAGGCCGCCACGTAAAGGCTCATCGCCGTGCGGTGGTCGCCGTAACTCTTCAATTCGCGGCCGCAAAGACTCTTGACCCCTTCGACCGCGATATCGGTGCGTCCGCGCCGTTCCCTTACCTCGCAGCGCCCCCCCATGCGGCGCAGGTTCGTGCACATGGAACGGATACGGTCCGTCTCTTTATGCCTTAACTCGTCCACTTTCCTGAAAACGGTCACCCCCCGGGCCATGCTCGCGGCCACCATCAATACCGGGAGTTCATCTATCAACGACGGGATCTCCTCCGCGCGCACAACCGTGCCCCGCAGCGGAGAATGCCGCGCTTCTATGTCTCCGCACGGCTCATACCGGGAAAACCTGTCCCTGTTCACCCCCACGCGTATATCCGCCCCCATTCTTTTAAGGACGTTGAGCACCCCGCTGCGACTGGGATTAAGGGAAACCCTCTCCACAACCATCCTGCTGCCGGGGCAAAGAACGGCCAGCGCCAGAAAGAAAGCGGCCGAGGAGATGTCGCCGGGTACGGACATCCTGCCGGGACTGAACGGCAGCCTGCCGCCGCGCAGTTTCACCTCGTAACGGCCATTGCGGCTTACGGCGGAAATGTCCGCCCCGAACATCTTGAGCATGCGCTCGCTGTGGTCCCTGGTCATTACCGGTTCTATGATTGCGGTGACCCCGCGGCAATATAATCCGGCCAGCAGCAGGGCCGACTTGACCTGAGCGGACGCCACCGGCATACGGTAAATTATGGCGTGGATGTTCCCCGGCAGTATGGAAAGAGGCGGATACTCTTCGCCGCCGGCGCCTTTCTTTCCCCCGATGACGGCGCCCATCAGACGCAGGGGCAGCGTAACCCTGGACATCGGCCGGCGGGACAACTGCCTGCCGGCGGAAAGAACGGAACGGAAATCCTGGGCGCTGAGCAGCCCTGCGAGAAGCCTTATGGTGGTGCCGGACTCTCCGGCATTTATCGGCCCCGCCGGCTGCCTCAGCCCGCGTGCCCCCGCGCCTTTTACGGTCACGGAGACGCCCGCAAAAGCCTTGTCCTTCCCGGACGGATATTTTATCCCGACTCCGAGAGAACGGAAAGCGCCGGTAGTGGCCAGGAGGTCATTGTTCAACGGGAGGTTATCGATTATCGTCCTGCCGGAGGATAAGGCGGACAATATGACGGCCCTGTGGGCTATCGACTTGTCACCGGGCAGGATAATCCTGCCCCTTACGCCGGAGGCAGGCTTGACCAGGCAGGATCTCATTTATTCTTGGGGACGGCCTTATCGCCTTCTTTGACTTTATCTTTACTGGCGGGATCGACGAACCCGGCGGCCGACATGGAATCGTGCACTTTTTCCACCTTTATCTCCCCGGCTTCCTTATCCCCGCTGTAAACGGTGAACACCTGGCCGACGGAGACGCCGTCCTTGGAGCCGAGGTTTATCACCACGAAATTATAGTCCTTGTTGACCACGAGCAGTCTGCCGTCGAGGTTCACGGGAGCGGCGGCGGCGGCCTGAGGTTCCGGCGCATCGGGTTTAACGGCCGGCGGCGGGACATCCTGCTTACCCGCCGCTTTCTTTTCCGCCGGGGCCGTCTTGGCGGGAGCCGGCGCGGGCTGCTTTTTGTCCGAGCCGACCACTATGGTGCCCAATTCCACGCCTTTACTCTTGCTCTCAAGCTCTTCTATCCTGCTCTCCAGCTCGCTTTTCCTGGAATCAAAATCCCTGACCTGCGCCTGGAGCTTCTCAACCTCGGACTGCGCTTTCTTCATCCCTTCTTCGATCTGCTCCCGCAGCTGCTTCTGCTCATCCAGGCTGGTCTTGAGTTCGTCTATCTGTGCCAGGGCTTCGGCCTTGGCCTTTTTCTCCTGCTCCAGGAGCGAGGACAACGAATCTATCTGTATCTGCGCGTTCTGGACGCCGGTCTCCAGTTCGGAGATCTTGGCTTTCGCCTCCTCCAGTTTCAGCTCGCTGATCTTCTGTTTCGCTTTTACGTCGTTAAGTTCTTCCTGCAGAACGAGATTTCTCTCTTTCTCCTTCTTAATGAGCTGCGACGCGCCGTACAGAACAGCGAGGAATATAACGCTGACTAAAATAGCGACAAGCCAAGGATACCTGGATTTACCGGGCATATCTCTCCTCCTGTTTGCTCACCAGAGCAGACCTGCGTAATTCGCCGGATAAAAGATGTTTGATTTAAATCAGTATATCATTGACGATATATAAATCAAGATTATTTTGACGCCCGGTGATCACTTCTGGGGGCCGCGCGCGTTTTTAGCGCCGGCTGAGACTTTTTTAAAGCAGCGTGAAGAATTCCGGCGGTACCTCGGAAGAGAACTCCACGAACTTGTTCTTTGAAGGATGGATGAAACCGATCGACCGGGCGTGCAATGCGAGCCGGCTTATTCCGCCGTACGGGGCTTTCCCGTAACGGGTGTCCCCCAGTATCGGATGCCCGATGAACGCCAGGTGCACGCGCAGTTGGTGCGTCCTGCCGGTGAACGGCTCCAATTGCAGCAGGGTCGCGCCGCCGCCGCGTTTCAGGGTCCGGTAAAGGGTCCTGGCGTATTTCGCGTTCCTGGCGACCCCGGCGGCCATATCTTCCCTCTTTATAGGGTGACGCCCGATGGGGACCTCTATAACGTCCTCGTCGAACCTGGTGATCCCGGAGACGACCGCCACATAAATACGTTTAATGCTGTGTACCTCGAACTGCCTGGAAAGTTTGCGGTGGGCATCGTTGTTCCTGGCCACTACCAGCAGTCCGGACGTCTCCTTGTCCAGACGGTGGACGATACCGGGTCTTTGCGGATCCACGGAGGATAATTCACCGAACCGGTGCAGCAGCGCGTTGACCAGCGTGTGCTCGCGGTTGCCGGGCGCCGGGTGCACGACCAGCCCGGAAGGTTTGTTGATGACGGCTAGATCGGCATCTTCATAGACCACGTCCAGCGGGATGTCCTCCGCCGAAGGCCCCGTCTCCGCGCGTTCCTCGAAATCCAGGATTATCTTCTCGCCGCCCTTGATCTTGTTGTGCGGTTTGACAGCGGCGGAGCCCTCCACGATAACGTTCCCCCCGCTGATGAGCCTTTGCACCGCCACCCGCGAAAGCCCCAGGCCCAGAGGCTGGACAAGCTCGGTTAAAACGGCGTCGAGCCGCCTGCCGGCGTCTTCCGCGGCGGCGGAAAGGGTATATTTAGGCATGAGACCTTCTTCTGGAGATCACCGCCAGCGTCGCCGCCGTGATGAACATGACCGCGCTGAAGACCTGGAACACCGTCAGGCCCATAAACAGGACGTTGCCGTCCGCGCGCAGATATTCCATAAAGAACCGCTTTACCGAATAAAGCATCATGTAAAAAATGAAAATGTCCCCCGGCCGGTGCGGCCTTGACTGCAGCGTCCTGAGTATCACGAATATCGCGACAAGCAGCAGGCTGGAATAAAGCTGCACCGGGACGAGCGTCTCCCCGTGCACCGGGAAATAAAAACCGTGCGGAGAGACCTTACCGTAACAGCAGCCGTTGAAAAAACAGCCGATCCTGCCGATGGCGTGTCCCAAAGCGATATAAGGAGAGATCAGATCCAGCGTCTTCAACAGCGGCATTTTATTTCTCAGGCAGTAAATGATCCCGCCAGCCGCCCCGCCCATGAACCCCCCGAACCATGCCAGTCCGCCGTGCTGCAGCATAAGCATCTCCAGAGGATCCGAGGCGTACATCTTAAGGTTCAGCAATATGTATACCACCCTGCCGCCCAGTATCCCGGAAAAGAACGCGGTGAACAAAAGGCCGGTGACCCGCTCCGGATCGAAACCGGCTGCCGGAGCCGCGCGCCTGAGAAGAAAGGTGCAGATCCAGAAGGCGGCGACGAGGGCCGCTCCGTAGCTGTAGACAGCGAAATGACCTATCCTGCAGATCTCGGGGTGCATATCTTTGCCTCTCTTATAATTACCGGTAACGGCTACGGTAACGGAACCCGTTCCGATCCCCGGTCACGGTTACGGCTTAGAACCGAAAGACGCGAGACGAAAACGCGGGCATCGTAACCGGCAAACGATAAACGGATCTTTACCCGCCGTTCTTCATAAAGTAAAAAAACAGTAGGACCATACCGCAGGTTATCGCCGTGTCCGCGATATTGAAGACCGGCCATACCATGAAATCCAGGAAATCGACCACGTATCCCAGGAAGAACCTGTCTATCAGGTTGCCGGCGGTCCCCCCGGCCACCAGCCCGAGCGAAACGGCCAGCAGCGGCGGGAAACGCTCTTTCCTGTTCTTGACGTAGATAACCACGATAATCAGCGCAAGGCAGGCGGCGAGGATGAAAAAGAGACCGCCGCCTTTGAACATGCCGAAGGCGGCCCCGCGGTTGTGCACGAGCGTAAGATGAAAGAAGCGTTTAAAGACCGGGATGGATTGGTGAAGCTGAAGATACCTGCCGACGGCGAATTTTGAGACCTGATCTATGGCGGCCACGGCCGCGGCGACGGCGAAAATGAACATTGTCCCCTAGTTCTTGTCCTTTTTTTCCTGGCACTTTATGCAGAGACGGGCGGAGGGGACGGCCTTAAGCCTGGTCTTGCTGATCAGCGCCCCGCAGTCTTCGCAAATGCCGAAGCTGCCGTCCTCGATCCTCTTCAGCGCGTCATCGAGCTCGAAAAGGAACTCCCTGTCGTCCGAAACGCGCCCCATTGAGAACTCGCGGTCGTAATTGTCGGTGGCGACGTCGGCCATGTGATAAGTATAAGAAGAGATGTCCCCCGAAGCGTCCTTCTGCGACTTCTTCACCGTTTCTTCCGATATGTCGCGGATATGCTCCACTATATCCTCTTTTTTCTTCAGGATCAGCTTCTTGAAAGTCGTCAGGTCGGTCTTAAGCATTTTCTTTTTCTTCAACGCGGATACCTCCTATGGCATTAACGCAGTTTTCACACAACAAAGGGTGCTCCGCGTTGATGCCCACGGTCGTCGAATAATTCCAGCACCTGACGCATTTCACGCCGTCCCCTTTGAAGACCTCCACGGTAACGTCCCGGACACGGCCGTCTTTTCCGGCCCCGGGCACGGGCCCGTCACTTATAACCACCTCGACCTGAGAGACTTTGTATATCTCGTTCAACTGCGTCCCAAGGCCGGTTAAATATTTATACCGGTTTTCGCTGTTTGTCAACAATTTTATTTTTGCGTCGAAGGAACTCCCGATCATACCGGAGACCCTTTTCTCCTCCAGGGCCTTCGCTATATCCGGGATCAGCTCCACGGCCTGTTCCAGCGGATGAGAATCATTCTTGAGATACTCGCCCCGGACGTCCGGCCATTCAAGAGAATGCACGCTGCCGCCCGCGGAAGGCATGCTCCTGCGTATCTCGTCGGAGGTAAAGGCGAGCATGGGGGCGGATATCCTGGTCAGGACGTCGAGGACCTCGTAAATCACCGTCTGGGCGGCCCGGCGCCGGCGTGAGGCCGGGGCGAAGGTATAAAGCCTGCCCTTGACCATGTCCAGGTAATACATCGACAGGTCCTCGTTGCAGAAATCGTAGACCGCTTTATACGCGCGGTGGAACTCGAAGCCGTCGTAAGCGGCGGTGACCGTGTCGAGACACCTGCGCATACCGGCCAGTATCCACTTATCCACTTCCCTGAGCTCCCCGAACGGCACCCTCCCGGTCTCCGGCGTAAAATCGTAAAGGTTGCTGAGCATGAATCTCGCGGTGTTCCTTATCTTCCTGTAAGCCTCGGAAAGCCTGGTCAGTATCACCGTGGATATCCTGATATCCTCGTTATAGTCGCTGGCGGCCACCCACAGGCGGAGGATATCCGCCCCGTATTTCTTGATGATCTCCTCAGGGGATATGACGTTGCCCAGGGACTTGGACATCTTCCTTCCTTCGCCGTCCATCACGAATCCGTGCGTAAGCACGCTCTTGAACGGCGGACGGCCGTCAATGCACATCGCCGGGATCAAAGAGGCCTGGAACCAGCCCCGGTGCTGGTCGGACCCCTCAAGGTACAGGTCGGCCGGGAAAGCGAGGTCCGGCCTGCGTTTAAGCACGGCCTGGCTGCTGACGCCGGAATCGAACCAGACGTCGAGAATATCCTTCCCTTTCTCCGCCGAACCGCCGCCGCAGGACGGACAGCGGACCCCGGAAGCGGGCAGGAAATCCTTGACGTCCCTGATGAACCAGCAATCGGTCCCCTCCTCCGCCGTGAATTTTATCAGGGACCCGATGACCGCCGGATCGAAGAACTCCTCCCCGCACTCTTTACATACAAGCGCCGGGACGGGGACCCCCCAGTATCTCTGGCGGGAAAGGCACCAGTGCGGACGCGACTGCACCATGGACTTTATGCGCTCTTTTCCCGACGGAGGCACCCATTCCACCCGGTCCTCTATCGAATCCAGCAGTTTGCGGCGAAGGCCGCCGCGGTCGAGGTCCATGAACCACTGTTTTGTGGCGCGGAAAATGATCGGCGTCCTGCAGCGCCAGCAGTGCGGATAAGAATGCTTCATCTCGCCGGACCACAAAAGCGCGCCCAAAGAAGACAGCTTTTCCAGTATCAAAGGGTTGGCCTTGAAGATGTTCAACCCGGAGAATTCTCCCGCCGACTGGTCGAAATTACCGCGGTTGTCCACCGGCATTACCACTTCCAATTTATAGGCGAGACCGGTCAAATAATCGTCGTTGCCGTGTCCGGGGGCCGTATGCACCAGGCCGGTGCCGTCTTCCCTGGAGACGTACTGCGCGAGAACGACTTTCCCGCGGCGCATTCCGAAAGGATGCGCATATTCCAGGCCCTCCAGTTCGCTCCCTTTCATCTCGCGCGTCACCTCGTAACCGGAGACGCCGCACCGCTCCATTACCCGTTCCAGCAGGTCTTTCGCCACTATCAGCGTCCCCCCGGTGGTGCGCGCGCAGACGTAGACAATGTCAGGATGCACCGCCACGGCGACGTTGGCCGGCAGCGTCCAGGGGGTGGTCGTCCAGATCACAAGGTAAACGCCGTTCCCGAAAGGATTGCCGTCCTCAAGCCTGAACCGCACGTAGATGGACGGGGAGGTATGGTCGTCGTACTCCACCTCCGCCTCGGCGAGCGCCGTTTCGCATTTCAGGCACCAGTTGACCGGCTTGAGGCCCCGGTAGATATAGCCGCCCTCGTGCAATTTGAGAAAAGCCTCCAGGATACCGGTCTCGTATTCCCTGGACAGCGTCAGGTAAGGATGCTCCCAGTCCCCGAGCACGCCCAGCCTCTTGAACTGCTCGCGCTGTATGCCGACGAACTTCATCGCGTATTCATGCGCCTTCCTGCGGAACTCCGCCTGGGAGATCTGGTGCTTGGAGATCTTCATCTCTTTCATCAGCGCGTGTTCTATGGGCAGGCCGTGGCAGTCCCATCCCGGCACGTAAGAAACGGACAACCCGCGCATGCTTTTGTATTTTATCACGAAATCCTTGAGCACCTTGTTCAGGGCGTGGCCGATATGGATATTGCCGTTGGCGTAAGGCGGCCCGTCGTGAAGGACATATTTCTGCCTGTCCTGCCCCGCCGCGGCGATGCCGGCCGAGAGCCCCTCCTCCTGCCAGCGCCGCAGCATCTGCGGCTCGCGGCCGGGGAGGTCGGCTTTCATGGGAAAATCGGTCTTCGGCAGATTCAGGGTATCTTTATATTCCACTTTGTTCTCCGTTTCCGGTTCCGTTCTCTAAAGGTATTTCCCGGCCAGGAGCGAAACCCTTTTCCTGACGGCGGGAGTAACGGCTTTTCTGTCCGTGCAAATGGCGTTCTTAAGGGCCTCCCCGCAGGAACATTCCCGTTCCCCGGGCAGCGAACCTATGACGTTGAATATTATCTTCTTGGCGTTCTCCACGTTCTTGTGCAGATTGGCGATCACCATCTCCACGCTGACGTTCAGATAACCGCTGTGCCAGCAGTCGTAGTCCGTCACCGCCGCCAGGCTTGCGTAACATATCCCCGCCTCGCGCGCGAGCCTGGCCTCCGCGATATTCGTCATCCCTATAATGTCCATTCCCCAACTGCGGTAAAGGGAAGATTCGGCGAAGGTGGAGAATGACGGCCCCTCCATGTTCAAATAAGTCCCTTTTTCGTGCATCTTCACCCCGGCGGCGGCGCCGGCGGCGCAAAGCGCCTTATGCAGGTGCGCGCACACGGGATCGGCGAACATTATGTGCGCCACTATGCCGCGGTCGAAGAAACTCATCTTCCTGGCGGAGCTGGTGCGGTCCACGAACTGGTCCACCGCCACGAAATCCAGCGGTTTGATCTCCTCTTTCAGGCTGCCGCAGGCGGCCACCGAGATTATGCGCTCCACGCCGAGCTTTTTCATCGCGTAGATATTGGCGCGGTAATTTATCTCTCCCGGAGAAATAGTGTGCCCCCTGCCGTGCCTCGGCAGGAAGACCACCTCCTTACCCTTAAAAACCCCTATTGTCAATTCCCCGGAAGGCTTGCCGAAAGGAGTGGAAACTCTGACGCTCCTGACCCCGCTGATGCCTTCCATCTCGTAAAGGCCGCTTCCCCCTATCACGCCTGTTCTGGACATCATTCTCCCTTTCTGACCGATCTACGACGCCGTGGAAAGTTCGCGCGCCCTTTTTAAAGCGGCTTTCACCGCTTCCTTCAAAGAATTCCCGGATAATCTCATCGCGTTTATCCCGGCCTCGGTGGTCCCTCCCCTGGAAGTGACCTGCGCGCGCAGGACTTCCGGGGCCGCCCCTGAGCTTGCCAGCAGGGCCATGCCGCCCTCCGCGGTGGCCGAAGCCAGCAGCGCGGCGTCCCGCGGGCTGAAACCGACGCTTTCCGCGGCGGCTGCCAGTTCCGCGGTGAAACGTCCGGAAGCCGTGGAGGACCACGCCTCTTTATCCGTCTGCTCCAGCAGGAAATAAAGATATCCCGGCCCGCTGCCCGAGACCGCGGTGACCGCGTCCATCATGCCTTCCTCAACCCGCATGGTCCTGCCTATGAAAGAGAATATCCCGGCGGCATCCCTTAGATCGTCCTCGCCGGCGTTCTTCCCGGCGCAAAAACAGATCATCCCTTTGCCGACCTTCGCCGGCAGGTTCGGCATTGCCCTGACCACCCGGCAACCGCCGCCGAGACGCTCTTCAAATAACGCGGTCGGGATACCCGCGGCGATGGAAACCACCAGCTTACCGGCGGCCCCGCCTTTGATACGTTCCAGCACCCCGCCAAGCTCCTGCGGTTTTACCGCCAGGAGGACGATGTCCGACGCGGGAAGAAGTTCCTCAAGGCTCTGCGCCGTTCCCACGCCTTTCGCCGACGCCGTCTTTACGGCGTCCTTGTCGAAAACGACGACATCATAATTCCCCTTTATGCCTTCGGCGACCGCCGAGCCCATATTACCGTAGCCGATTATCCCCACTCTTCTTCTATCCGGACTCATATCTGACCGCCTTCGAAAATAACCCTGCCCAGTCTCACGATATTGGCGCCCTCGCGCAAAGCCGCTTCGAAATCTCCGCTCATACCCATGGAGAGGAACTCCAGCCTGCGGTTATCCGGCAGGCCGCAGTTCAATTCTTCCATCAATCCGCGCAGCCCGGCGAAGAACGGCCCGGCTTCCGCCTGGTCGAAGAAATAAGGAGCGATCGTCATCAGCCCCCTGACCATGATGTTCGGCATAGAGAACATTTCTTTCACGGCTGCCGGGGCCTCCAGCGGAGACAATCCGGATTTCGTCCCTTCCCCGGAGACGTTGACCTGCGCAAGGATCTCCTGCACCTTGCCTGCGGACCCGGCGTGCCGGTTAAGTTCCGCGGCGAGCTTCACACTGTCCACGGAATGAATAAGATCGAAAATACGCACCGCATCCCTGGCTTTATTGCTCTGCAGGTGCCCGACCATATGCCAGCGCATCTGCGGCGGCGGGGAACTTTTCAACAGGGCGTGTTTCTCCTCGGCCTCCTGCACGCGGTTCTCCCCGATATCGCACAATCCGGCCGCCAGCACCCGGCGTATTTCCTCCACTCCCCTGCCCTTGCTCACGGCGACTATCCGCACGCCCGAAGGATCCCTTTTCGCGCTTTCGCAGACGGAGCGTATTCTCTCTTTTACCGCCGATATATTCTGCTGTATCATAAAACGCACCGCCGGGAGACACCCCGGACGGCGTCTCTGCGTAACATATTGCGGAACATAGACTTTTCCTCTTGCGGCGCGCCGCGCCGCAGCCTGTAAGACCGTCCTCCGGGGCGCAAATCAAAATTTATGCTTATATAATTATACACGATAAAAATACCGGGTCAACTGATAAGAAAAACGGAGTCAGGGATTAGATTATAGACTCTGGGAGGGATGTTCGGAATATCGCAGTATGATCAAGAAGCGCCATACGTATTGTTGATTGCTACAAATAAGGGGACTTTTGTCTTGGTTCTCCCAAAACCTAGAACCCGACACCCAGAACCCGATCTTTAGAAATATTCTTCGTATATCTCTTTGATCTTGGCCGAGGCCCTGCGCATCCAGTTGCCGCTGACGCCGGAGGCGGGATTCTGTCCGTTATTGGAGGGATATTCATAAGAGTGGGCCACGCCGAGAAGCCCGAAACAGGTGATATAAGCCATGTATTTCTGCCCGGAAAGGATGTCCTCGCTCTTGAGCATCCCCGCGATCCCCGGATTAAGGATCCTGGCTTGTCTTACCGGTATTCCCAGGATGGTCTCCAGCGTCTCCAGGAACCCGTCCAGGGCAATGGTCCTGCCGGCGGCGATGACGGTATCCACTTCTCCGCAGGTGACCGTCCGTTCCAGGGTGCGCCGTATATTCGTGCATATTTCCCTGGTCTTTGCCGTGGCCACTTCGCAGATCTGCCGCTGTTTTACCGGTTTATAGATATTATTCCGCTTGATAAGCACTTCCTTGTCTTCTTCTATCCTGCTGCAGTCGCCGGCGAAAGCGTGGGTTATCTTGATGTCCTCCGCCAGGACGGCCGGTATATCCACGCTCTTCGCCAGTTCCATGGTGACGTCGTCGCCGCCCGTCGGCAGTATCTCGATATGCC